>NZ_FOZY01000042.1:0-34057 GCF_900116245.1 Methylobacterium sp. yr668
CTAGTGGTTGAGCCCTAACGGTTGAGTCCGTGTGGGGTTTCGGTTTGAGGCCCATCCTGCGAGTCTAGCGGGATGCGCAGTGGTATATCTTTCACGCTCTCAACCTCGGATCGCCTTCGGCTCGAAGCACTCGTTGCGGATCGAAACACGTCGCAGAAGCACGTCTGGCGCGCCCGCATCGCGCTGCTGAGTGCCAATGGACTCGGGACGCACGCGATCATGCGTGAGGCAGGCGTGTCCAAGACGGTGGTCTGGCGCTGGCAGGACCGCTTCGCGCAGGAGGGCGTCGACGGACTCCTTCGGGACAAGACGCGGCCGGCGCGCATCCCGCCGCTGGGGCCGGAGGTGGCGGCGCGCGTAGTGGCTCTGACGCAAGGAGATCCGCCCGGCGAGACCACGCATTGGACGGCCGCCGCCATGAGCAAGGCCGCGGCCATCAGCGTCTCGTCGGTGCAGCGGATCTGGCGGGGGCACGGCCTACAGCCGCATCGGGTCCGGCAGTTCAAGCTCTCCACCGACCCAGCCTTCGCCGCCAAATTGCGCGACGTCGTCGGGCTCTACGTCGATCCGCCCGCTCATGCCGTCGTCCTCTCGGTCGACGAGAAGAGCCAGATCCAGGCGCTCGCCCGCACGCAGGCCCCGTTGCCGATGAAGCCGGGCTACCCGACGACGCGCACCCACGACTACAAGCGCCACGGGACGACGACCCTGTTTGCCGCTCTGGACGTGCTGGAGGGCAAGGTGATCGGCCGCTGCATGCAGCGCCACCGACATCAGGAGTTCATCCGCTTCCTCAACGCGGTCGAAGCGGCGGTTCCGGAGGGCAAGATCGTCCACGCGATCCTGGACAACTATGCCGTCCACAAGCACCCGAAGGTCCGTGCTTGGCTCGGCCGCCACCCGCGCTGGACCTTCCACTTCACCCCGACCTCAGCCTCGTGGCTCAATGCCGTCGAGGGCTTCTTCGCCAAGCTCGCAAAACGCCGGCTCCGACGCGGCGTGTTCGGATCGCTGATCGAGGTGCAGGCCGCCATCAAACGCTTCATCGCCGAGAGCAACGGCGACCCGAAGCCCTTCGTCTGGACCGCCGACCCGGATCGCATCATCCAGGCCGCGAAGCGCGGGCACCAAGTGTTAGACTCGCACCACTAGACGGTTATGAGTCCTTCGTGAGTCGCAAATATCGCCGGGCGGCCCTGTTCCCGAATGTATCCCAGATGACGATATCGCGGAAGAAACTCTGACGACCGGGCCCTGCCGGCCGCTTCTCCTCGTCACACGGTGCGGATGTCGGCCGGACCAATTTAATCCGGAAATCGTCGACGGCGCTCAGAAACCGCGGCCGCGGTCGACCCGGTTGAGAAGCGGCTGCCCGTCCCGGCAGGCCCGGACCGCCGCGATCATCTGGCGGGCGGCGTCGTCCGGCTGGCTCGCGCTGGCGCTGTGGGGCGTCACGAGGATCCGCGGGTGTCCGAGGAGCGGATGATCCGCGGGCGGCGGTTCCTCCGACAGCACGTCGAGAATGGCCGCCCGGAGCTGGCCCGTGTCCAGCGCCGCGATCAGGTCGCCCTCGACGACATGGGCCCCCCGCCCCGCATTCAGGAGCGCCGCCCCGACCGGGAGATGCCGGAACAGGTCCCTGTCGAGCAGTCCGCGCGTCTCCGGCGTCAGGGGCAGCAGGCACACGAGGATGTCGCAGCCGGACAGGAAGTCGGGGAGCGCCGCGCGGCCGGCGAAGCACGCGACGCGCTCCAGCGTCCTGGGGCTTCTCGCCCAGCCGCGGACCTCGAAGCCGAACCCGGCCAGGGCCGCGGCCGCCGCGCTCCCGAGCACGCCCAGGCCGAGGATCCCGACACGGGTGCTCCGCGCCGTGCGGATCGCGCGCGGGTTCCAGAGGCCCCGGCGGGTCTCGTCCGCGTAGAGGACGAGGTCCCGGTGCAGAGCCAGCACGCCGAGCGTGACGTACTCGACCATCGAGCGCGTGACGTCGGGGGCGACCATGCGGACGATGTCCACGTGCTCCGGCAGGGCCTCGAGCGGCAGGTGATCGATCCCGGCCCCGACGGAGAACACGAGGCGCAGGTCCGGCATCCGGGCGGCCAGGTCCGCGGGCGGCTTCCACCCGGCGAAGGCGCTCACGCCGGGAAACCGCGTTCCGTGCGCCCAGTCGATCAGGCTCAGCTCCGGCGCCTCCCGGGCGAACACGTCATGCCAGACGCGGGCGTGCTCCGGTACGGTCTTGAGAACGACGGGGATCGCCATCCCCCTACACGGCTCCCGGTGCAGTCCGGCGGCCCGCGACGCGGCGTCGGGCGCCCCGCCTCGGCGCTCCTTCGGCGCCATTGGGCAGCGCGGGGGACCCGGCCTGCTCGGACTGCCTCAGAAGGGCAAAGGCCGGCGATGCGGGGTCGAACGCGACGAGATCGGGCTCCCGCGCCAGCAGGATCCGCAACGAGTTCAGCGTCCCGCCCAGATGCGTGCGCAGGAGCGAAACCGCGGTCTGCGCGTCCCGGCGGCACAGCGCCTCGAAGATCGCCCTGTGCTCGTCGAGCACCTCCACATGGTAGTTCTGCAGCGGGAAGGCGTTGCGCCGCACGCGGTCGAGCTGGCCGGTGGCGAGATGGATCGTGTCCCAGACGCGGGGAAAGCCGGCGCAGGCGCACAGGAGCCGGTGGAAGTCGTTGTCCAGGGCGAAGGACTCGGCGTTGTCGCCGCGCCGGGCCGCGTCCGCCTCACGGAAGAGGACGAGCTCGAAGGCGGACCGGCGGGCGGGCTCGAAGCGCTCGGCCGCCAGGGCCACCATCCGCAGTTCCAGGCTCTCACGCACGAGCTGGCCCTCGATCACCTCGTCCAGGATGATCTTGTTGACGAAGGTGGCGTCGCTCGGGACCACGGTCACCAGCCGCTGCTGCGCGAGCCTCAGGATCGCGTCCCGCAGGGGCGTGCGCGACACTCCGAGCTCGTCGCAGAGATCCTTCTCCACGAGGCGCGCGCCCGGCTTCAGCTGCATGGCGATGATGGCCTCGCGCAGGGTCGCGTAGACCCGCGCCGCCTTCGGCAGATCGGCGCGCAGGGCCGGTCCCGCCGTCGGACTCGGATCCAGGACTTCCGCCGGATGCATGGGTCGTCTCCTGCCAGGTTGCGCGTTCTTCTTGTCAGGCCGCACCGTCCAGGGTTTTTCCCAGGACCTCAAGAAAGAGTGCGGCGTGCTCGGCGGAGAACGTCAGCGGCGGGCGGATTTTCAGCACGTTGTCGTGGGGGCCGGACGCGCTGATCAGGACGCCCTCTTCGCGCAGGGCGTTGACGACCCGCTTCGCCAGCGCCGCGTCGGGGGCGCGGCTCGCGCGGCAGGCGACGAGGTCGAGGCCGAGGAACAGGCCCGCGCCCCGCACGTCGCCGATGGACGGGATCCGCGCCATCAGCGCCCGCATCCCCTCCAGCATCAGGCCGCCGGTGTCGGCGGCATTCGCCACGAGGTCCTGATCCGCCAGAATGTCGAGCACCGCCCCGGCCGCCGCGATCGAGACCGTGTTGGCGCCGAAGGTGTTGAAGTAGCGCACGTCCCGGCCGAATTTTTCCGCCACCTCGGGCCGCATCGCGACCCCGGCGATGGGCAGGCCGTTGCCCATCGGCTTGCCCATCACGGCCATGTCGGGGACGATGCCGTGGCGGGCGAAGCCCCACATGCCAGCCCCGGTCCGGCCGAAGCCCGGCTGCACCTCGTCGGCGATGTAGAGCGCGCCGACCTCCCGCACCGCCTCCCGGGCCGGGCGGAGGAAGCCCGCGGGCTCGGCCAGGGTCCCGTCCGTCGAGAAGATGCCGTCGGCGATGAACGCCGCGGGCCGCACGCCGTGGCGGCGCATGTCGGCGAAGGCCGCCCGGACGTCCTCGGCCAGCCGCGCGCCGACATCGATGCCGGGGTTGCGGTAGGCGTCCGGTGCCGGCACCGTCCAGACGTCGCGGCCGAGGGACACGTTGGGGCCGAGCGAGGGGGAGATCCCCGCCGTGGCCTCGGTGGTCCCGTGATAGGCGTTCCGCGTGATCACCAGACCGGTGCCGCCGGTCTGGTAGCGCGCGATCCGCAGGGCGAGGTCCACCGCCTCGGACCCCGTGCAGGTGTACATGACGTGGCCGAAGGCGGCCGGATAGGTGGACAGCAGCCGCTCGGAATAGTCGAGCACCGCCTCGTGCAGGTAGCGGGTGTGGGTGTTGAGGGTGGCCATCTGGCGCGCCACCGCCTCCACCACCCGCGGGTGGCAATGGCCGACGCAGGGCACGTTGTTGTAGGCGTCGAGGTAGCGGCGCCCCTCGGCGTCGTACAGCCAGACATCCTCGCCGCGCACGATGTGGACCGGCCGCTCGTAGAACAGCCGGTACGAGGCGCCGAGGAGGCCGCGGCGCCGGGCGATCAGCGCCTCGGCGGAAGCGGGCGGGGCGGAGCTGGACGAAGCGGTCATGGCGTGGCCTCAGGGACGGCAGGCCTCGGCGATCGCCGCGTCGATCGCCGCCGGCGCCAGGGCGTCGAGGTGCCGGAACTGCGTCCAGACGCCGGCGCTGTTGCGGGTGAGGTAGTCCCGGCGCTCGGGGAAGCGGCGGGCGCGCCATTCCGGGATCAGGACGCGCAGGGCCATCCGCGTCCGGATCGCCGTCGGCAGCAGCGCGATCTCGGCCTCCGACAGCCGGGCGACCGAGGCGTAGCCCCGCAGGAAGGCCAGGGCCGGCCCGAGGGGATCGGCGTCGAGGCCGAGCTGGTAGGCCGCCGCGATCGCCACGTCGAACATCCGGGCGGTGCGGACCGTGTCGCCGAAATCGATCACCCCGGTGATCCGGTCCGGATCGTCGGGGTCGACGAGGATGTTGTCGCCGCCGAGGTCGTTGTGGACCACCTGGTGCGGCAGGTCCGGCAGGGCGGGCACGATCCGCGCGGCGAACACGTCGAGGATGCCGGCGAGGCGGTCGCGCTGCCAGCCCTCGGGGAAGACGTCGAGCACGGCGCGCAGCCGCCCGGCATGCCGCAGGTCCCAGGAGGAGACGTGGTCCGCCGCCGGGTCCGTGAAGCTCTTAAGCGCGCCCTGGAGGCGGGCCAGCAGCGCCCCGGCCGCCCGGCGCTGCCCGTCGGTCCGGGGGCCGGCGGCCTGCGAGCGCCCCGGCGTGAAGGTGGTGAGCCGCACGGTGCGGCGATCCTCCGGCGCGACGGTGATGCGCAGGTCCGGCTCGCCCGCGCGGGTCGGCACGATCCGCGGCAGCGGCAGGTCGGGCGCGGCCCGCGCGACGTGGATCAGGGCGTTGCTGTGCAGGCGGGACACCGCGGGATCCTCGCCGGGGCTCAGGATCTTCAGGAAGTAGGCGGTTCCCGCCCCCGCATCGAGGCGGAAGTTCGAATCCTTCTCGCCGGCGAGCCACGTCGCCGCGCCGGCGATGCCGTAATGCGCGGCGGCGATGCCTTCGGCGGTGCGGGCATCGACGGGCTCGGCCACGACCGACAGGCCGGCGCCGATGCCGCTCTCGGGGGCGTCGATCGTGGGATGGGACATCGGGGATCCAGACAGGTGCTTCGAGACCGGCGCGCCCTGCGCCCTCAGGCGGGCCGGACCACAGGGGCGTCCGGGAACGCCTCCGGGTAGGCGGCTTGGTAGGCCGCGGCGGCCCGCAGGACGAGGTCGTCCCGGAACCGGGCGGCGACCATCTGCAGCCCGATCGGCAGGCCGCCCGAATCGAAGCCGCAGGGCACCGAGAGCGCGGCCTGGCCGGTCATGTTGAACGGGTAGGTGAAGGGGCTCCAGTCGGTCCAGTCGGTCATGCCCTGCCCCTCGGGGAAGTCGATGCCCGCCGGGATCGCGGTGACCGGCATGGTCGGGGAGAGGAGCAGGTCGTAGCGCGCGTGGAAGCGCGCCATCGTGACCTTCAGCTCGGCCCGGACCTGCTCCGCCGCCAGGAGGTCCGTCGCGCTGGTGCGGCGACCGATCGCGGCGACGGCGACGAATCCGGGATCCATGCGCGCGCGATCCGTCTCGGTGGGGGCGCAGCGATCCACGAGGACCGCCATGGCGGAGAACCAGATCACCCGCAGCGCCTCCAGGGGCGAGGCGAAGCCGGGATCGGCCTCCTCGACGACGGCGCCCATCGCGGCGAGGCGGGCGGCGGCCCGGTCCACCGCGGCGGCGACCTCGGGATCGACGCGGGCGTAGCCGAAGGTCCGGCTGTAGCCGATGCGCAGGCCCGCGACGCCGCCGCGGGCGGCCTCCGTCCAGTCCGGGACGGGGCTCGGGCAGTCGCCGTACAGACCGTCCGGGGACGGGCCCGTGACGGCGTTCAGGAACAGGGCGGAATCCGCCACCGTCCGGGTGAGCGGGCCGCGATGGGCCATGTCCCGCAGCGGCGTCGGCGCGTCGGTAGCCAGCCAGCCGAAGGTCGGCTTGATCCCGAAGACGCCGCAGAACGACGACGGGATGCGGATCGAGCCCGCCCCGTCGGATCCCTCGTGCAGCACGCCCATGTTCAGGGCGGCGGCGACGCCGGCCCCGCCCGAGGAGCCCCCCGAGGCCCGGTCGGCGCCCCAGGGATTGACGGTGTTGCCGAAGGCCGGGCCGTGGGTCACGCCCTTCCAGCCGAATTCCGGCGACGTGGTCGTGCCGAGGATGACCGCCCCGGCGGCGCGCAGGCGCCGCATCACCAGGATCTCGTCGGTGGCCGGGGCCTCGCCGGTGAGCTTCGAGCCCCGCCGCCACGGGATGCCCTTGACGGCGGTCAGTTCCTTGATCGTCGTCGGCACCCCGTCGATCGGGCCGAGGGCCTCGCCCTTCGCCCAGCGCGCCTCCGAGGCCCGCGCGGCCTCGATTGCGAGGTCGGGCGCGACATACGCGAAGGCATTCACCTGCGGATTGAAACGCTCGATGCGCGCAAGCGCCGCCTGCGCGGCCTCGACCGGCGAGGCCCGGCCGGACGCGAACAGCGCCCCGAGTTCCACCGCGTCCATTGCGCCGAGATCGGTCCGGGTCGTCGTGCGGATCTGGTCCATCGGGCTCACGCGGCGATCGTGTCGAGGGCGCGGCCGACGGCGTCGAACATCGCGCCGATCTGCTCCGCGGTGATGATCAGCGGCGGGCAGAAGCACAGGGAATCGCCGATGGCGCGGGCGATCACCCCCTGTTCGAGGGCGGCGGCCTGGAGCGCGGCGCCGGCCGCGCCGGGCTTCGCCCCGGGTGCCGTCGCGGGCTTCAGCTCGAGGGCCCCGATCAGGCCGACGCCGCGCCACGTCTTCACCAGGGGGTGCTCGGCGAGCCCGGCCAGCCGGTCGAGGAAGAGCGGGCTGAGGCGCCGGCAATTCCCCACGAGGTCGCGCTCCTCGATGATCCGGATGTTCTCCAGGCCGACCGCGGTGGCGACGGGATGGCCCGAGGCCGTGTAGCCGTGGCCGAGCACGCCGAGCCGGGCGGATTCGTCGGCGATCGGCTCGTAGAAGTTCGCGTTCATCAGGATCGCCGAGAGCGGCATGTACGAGGAGGAGATCTGCTTCGAGAGGACCATCACGTCCGGCTCGATGCCGAAGGTCTCGCAGCCGAACATTGCCCCTGTGCGCCCGAAGCCGCAGATCACCTCGTCGGCCACCAGCAGCACGTCGTAGCGGCGCAGCACCGCCTGGATCTCCGCCCAGTAGTTCTCCGGCGGGACGTAGACCCCGCCTGAGGCCATCACCGGCTCGCCGAAGAAGGCCGCCACGGTGTCCGGCCCCTCGGCCAGGATCAATGCTTCGAGTTCGTCCGCCATGCGCCGGGAGAACGCGGCCTCGCTCTCGCCCGGCAGGGCCGACCCGGCGTAGTCGGGGCAGGAGACGTGCCGCATCCGGTCGAGCGGCAGGTCGAAGCTCTCGTGGTTGCGCGGAAGGCCGGTGATCGAGCCCGCCGCGATGGTGACGCCGTGATAGCCCTTCAGGCGGCCGATGATCTTCTTCTTCTCCGGCTTGCCCAGCGCGTTCGAGCGGTACCACGCCAGCTTGACGACGAGGTCGTTGGCCTCGGATCCGGAGGAGGTGAAGTGCACCTTCGACATCGGGACCGGCGCCAGGCTGATCAGCTTCTCGGCGAGGTCGACCGAGGGGCCGTGCGTCTTGTGCGCGAAGATGTGGTAGTACGAGAGCTGGTCCATCTGCCGCTTGGCGGCGTCTGACAGGCGCCGCTCGCCAAAGCCCACGGCGACCGACCAGAGACCCGCCAGCCCCTCGATGTAGCGCCGGCCGGCATTGTCGTAGACGTAGATCCCCTCCCCCCGCTCGATCACGAGCGCACCGGTCTTGTCGTAGTTGCGCAGGTCGACCAGCGGATGGAGCTGGTAGGCGATGTCGCGCGCCTCGACGGAGTTGGGCATGAAGGTCATCAGACGGGTGTCCTGATCGCGGCGGCAGGGAGAGCGAAGGCGGGGGCCTCCGGCGGGGTCGTGCGGGGCCTGCGGCCGGGGATCGCCGCCACGAGGCTGCGCGTGTAGGGCTCGCGCGGGTTCGAGAAGATCTCGGGCCCCGGCCCGATCTCCACGACCGAGCCCTTCTCCATCACCATCACGCGGTCGCAGATCTTGGCCGCAACCCGCAGGTCGTGGGTGATGAACAGGAGCGAGAGGTGCAGCTCCCGCTTCAACTCGTCGAGGAGGTCGAGGATCTGGGCCTGGATCGAGACGTCGAGGGCGCTGACCGCCTCGTCGGCCACGATGATCTCGGGCTTGAGCGCCAGGGACCGGGCGATGCCGATGCGCTGGCGCTGCCCCCCGGAGAACTCGTGGGGGTAGCGGTCCGCCGCCGAGCCGTCGAGGCCGACGCGCTCGAGCAGCGCGGACGCGGCTTTCAGGGCGGTCCCGACATCCTCGCCGTAGGCGATCGGGCCGTCGGCGATGGCCCGCCCGACGCGCACCCGCGGGTTCAGCGAGCCGTAGGGATCCTGGAAGACCATCTGGATCCGCCGCCGCGCCTGCCGCAGGGCCTCGCCCGACAGGCCGGCCATGTCGACGCCGCCGAGGCGCACCCGTCCGCCGTCCGGGTCCTGGAGCCGCACGAGGCACCGCCCCACCGAGGACTTGCCCGACCCGCTCTCGCCGACGATGCCCAGGGTCTCGCCGCGGCCGAGGGTGAACGAGACGTCGCGCAACGCCGCGACGGTCCGGGGCGCCCGGAACAGGCCGCCGCCGAGCGTGTAGGTCTTGGTCAGTCCCTCGACGTCGAGGACGGGAGCCCGGGGTGCCGCCCGCGCCGCCCGACCGGCCCCGACCCCGGCCCCGGCCTCCATGTCGGGGATCGCGGCGATCAGCTTGGCGGTATAGGGGTGGCGCGGCCGCTCGAGGATGTCGACGGCGCGGCCCTCCTCGACGATCCGGCCGTGCTGCATCACCGCCACCCGGTCGGCGATCTCGGCGACCACGCCGAAATCGTGGGTGATGAACATCACCGCCATGCCGCGCCGGGCCTGGAGATCGCGGATCAGGCGCAGGATCTGCGCCTGGGTGGTGACGTCGAGGGCGGTGGTCGGCTCGTCGGCGATCAGCACCTGCGGTTCGAGCGCCAGCGCCATGGCGATCATCACGCGCTGCCGCTGGCCGCCCGAGAGCTGGAACGGGTACGCGGCGGCGGCGCGGGCGGGGTCGGGCAGGCCGACCTCGGCCAGCAGCTCGAGGGCCCGGCTCCGGCGCGTCCGCGGCGTCAGCAGGCCGTGCGCCGCGAAGACCTCGGCGATCTGCGCCTCGATCCGCATCAGCGGGTTGAGGGCCGTCATCGGCTCCTGGAAGATCATCGCGATGCGCCGCCCGCGCACCGCGTAGAGGTCCGCCTCGTCGAGGGTGAGCAGGTCGGTCCCGCCGAGGAGGATCCGCCCGCCGACCGGCCGCACCGTCTCCGGCAGGAGACCCATCGCGGCGTTGGCCGACATCGACTTGCCCGACCCGCTCTCGCCGACGATGCAGAGGATCTCGCCGGCCCTCAGCGTGAAGCTCACTCTGTCCACCGCGTAAGGGCGGTCCGCGCCGGGCGGCAGGGCGATGGCGAGCTTCTCGACGACGAGGACCGGCTCGCCGGCGGCGTGAGTTTGCGGGGCGACGGTCATGGCTGCGGCCCTCATCGCGTCTTGCGCGACAGGCGCGGGTTGAGGGCGTCGTTCAGCCCCTCGCCGACGAGGTTCAGGGCGAGCACCGTCAGGAGAATCGCGACGCCGGGAAACAGGCTCACCCACCACGCCTGCCGGATCACTGTGCGCCCGGCGCCGATGACGTAGCCCCACGACATGATGTTGGGGTCGCCGAGCCCCATGAACGATAGGGCGCTCTCGAGCAGGATGGCGGCCGCCACCATCATGGTCCCGAGGACGATGACCGGCGAGAGCGTGTTAGGCAGGATCTGCCGCAGGATGATCGGGCCGCTGCGCTGGCCCGACAGCACCGCGGCCTGCACGAATTCCCGGCCGCGCAGCGCCATCACCTCGCCCCGCAGGAGCCGGGCCACCGGCGGCCAGCTCACGATCGCGATCGCCGCCACGATGGAGACGAGGCTCGGCCGGAAGATCGCCACCAGCACCACCGCGAGGGCGAAGTTCGGCACGCTCTGGAAGAACTCGGTGAAGCGCATCAGCAGGTCGTCGACCCGGCCGCCGAAATAGCCCGCGACGGCCCCGATCGGGATGCCGATCAGCAGGGCCGCGAGCGTCGAGACGAAGCCGACCAGCAGCGACACCCCGGCCCCGTGGGCGACCGCGGAGGCGATGTCCCGGCCCATCGTGTCGGTGCCCAGCGGGAAGCCGCTGTTGGTGAAGGGCGGCAGGAACGGGCGCTGCACCATCGCCCAGGGGGAGCGCGGGTAGAGCGCCGGCGCCGCCATCGCCAGGACCAGCACCAGGACGAGGATGACGATCCCCGCCACCGCGCCGCGGTTGCGGGCGTATCGGACCCAGAACGCCGTCATGCCGCAGCTCCGATACGGGGATCCACCAGCCGGTAGAGGATGTCGGTGATGAGGTTGAAGGCCAGCACCAGGGCGGCGGAGACGACGAAGATGCCGAGGAGGAGGTTGTAGTCGCGCTGCTCCAGGGCCTCGAACATCAGCCGGCCGATGCCCGGCCACGCGAACACGGTCTCGATCAGCACGGCGCCGCCCACGAGCTGGCCCGCCTGGAGGCCCGCCAGCGTCACGACCGGCAGGATGGCGTTGCGCAGGATGTGGCGGACCAGCACGGCGCGGGGGCGCAGCCCCTTGGCGCGGGCGGTCCGCACGAAGTCGAGCCGGCTCACCTCCAGCACCGAGGCCCGGGTCATGCGGGCGTAGACCGCCATGAAGAACAGGCCGAGGGTCAGGGCCGGCAGCACGAGGTGGTGGAGGATGTCGGCCGCCCGGTCGAGGCCGCTGTAGCCCGACCCGACGCTCTCGTAGCCGAAGCCGGGAAACCAGCCGAGCTGCACCGAGAACAGCAGCACCGCCATCAGCGCCAGCCAGAACAGCGGCGTGGCGTAGAACAGGAGGGCGAGGGTCGAGATGACCGAGTCGGAGACCTTGCCCTGGCGCGAGGCCGCCAGCGCCCCCGCCGCTACGCCGAGGACGAGGGAGATCAGGAAGGCCGAGCCCGACAGGAGCAGGGTGGCGGGCAGCCGGTCGGTGATCAGGTCGATCACCGGCATGCCCTGGCGGTAGGAATAGCCGAAGTCGAGCCGCAGGACGTTCGCGAGGTAGGTCAGGAGCTGGATCGGCAGCGGCTTGTCGAGGCCGAAGCGCTCGCGCAGCTGCTGCAGGAAAGCGGCGTCGGCATCGCCGGCCTCGCCCGCCATCACGGAGGCCGGATCCCCCGGCGCTGCGTGGATCAGCGCGAAGTTGAGGATGACGATCCCGACGAGGATGAGCGCCATCTTGCCCAGGCGCGAGGCGATGAAGCGGGGCATGACGGGAAGGGTCCTCCGCGCGCGAGAGCCCGGCCGGGGCGGCCGGTGGCTCGGTGTCGGACGGGGCCCCGCGATCGAGGCCGGGGCATGGGGGGCGGCGTGTCGGTCCGGCGCCGTCAGCGCTTGATCCACGTATCCCGCAGCGAGTCGTTGAGACCGTTGGCGGTGGTGATCAGGTCCTGGAAATTGCACCGGTAGATGACCGGGAAGCGCAGATCGAGCAGCCACGCCACGGGCACGTCCGCCTGAACCGCCTTCTGGACCTCGTCGTAGAGGTCCTGGCGCTTCCCGGCCGGCGTCGCCAGGGCCGCCTTGGCGAACAGCGCGTCCACGGCCGGGTTCGCGTAGCCCTCGACGTTGTTCCAGGGATTGCCCTTGGAAATCTGCGAGCTGATGTAGTTCCGCTCGACGCCGAGGGCCGGGTCGCCGTTCTGGAACAGGAAGGTGAAGGCCATGTCGTAGTCCCACTGGGACACGCGCTGGTTCCAGCCCGCCACGTCGGTGGCCTGGATCTCGACCGGGATGCCGACATCGCCGAGATTCTGCTTCACGGCCTCCGCCCAGCGCTGCCACGTCTCGCCGTAGGGGAGCGGCAGCAGCTTCAGCGGCTTGCCGTCGTAGTGCATCTCGGCGAGCAGCGCCTTGGCCTTCTTCGGATCGTGCGGATACTGCGGCTGGACGGCCTTGTAGAACGGTGTCGTCCCGGCGATCGGACCGGTGGCGACCTTGCCGATCCCGTTCCACAGGACGTCGAGGGCGAACTGCCGGTCCATGGCGTACATGACCGCCTGGCGAAACCGCACGTCGTTCATCGGCGGCTTGCGGTTGTTCAGCCAGAGAAACGACAGGGGCGAGTCGAACTCCTGTCCCTTCTGCGAGACGCAGGTGTTCTTCAGGGTCGTCAGCCGCGGCACGTCGAAATTCTCGACGGACCCGCCCGGCAGCACGTCGACCTTGCCGGTCTCGTAAGCCACGGCGCGCGAGGCGCCGTCCGGGATGACGTGGTAGTAGATGTCCTGAAGATAAGGCTTGCCGGTGAGATAGTAAGTCTCGTTCTTGACGAGGTGGATTGCGCTGCCCTTCCGCCAGCTCTCGAACTTGAACGGCCCGGTGCCGATCGGCCGGTCGTTCGCCGGGTTCGACGCGTAGTCGGTGCCCTCGTAGATGTGTTTGGGCACCATCGGCATCACCCAGAAGGCGAAGCTGCGGATGAAGGGCTCGAAGGGTTCCTTGAGGGTGAAGACCACCGTGTGATCGTCCGGCGCGGCGACACCGGCCACGCGGGTCATCGTGTTCCTGTGCCGCGGCTGCGTCTTCACGAGGAAGTCGTTGACCGAGAACAGAACGTCGGCCGCGGTAAACGGCTTGCCGTCGTGCCACGTCACCCCTTCATTGAGGTGGAACGTGTAGCGCAGCCCGTCGGGAGAGATCTCCCAGCTCTTCGCGAGGGACGGCAGTGGCTTGAGCTTGTCGTCGTAGCGCAGCAACCCCTCGTAGATCTGCCCGGCCACGAGCTGCGTCGGCGCGTTGGTCACGAGGCCCAGCATCAGGCTGGGCGGTTCCGGCTGGACGATCAGGTTGGCGCGACCGCCCGGGACGGGCTGCGCCTGACCGGCGGACGGTGCGGCGAGAGCCGCGATCGTGAGCAAGACTCGAAGGATGTGCGACATGGAAGCCTCGTACACTGACATTGCATGCGCGGAAAATCGATGTCGTAAGTATTTTATTTGATCTTGCCTTGTCGGAGCCGAGATTTATTCTCCACCATCTGAAGGCTGGCGGACTCACCCAAATGAGTGGTCGAGACTGTCCGGTCCGTGCCGATGCCCCGCGATATATCGGTATATCATTAGCGAATCAGAGCTTTGTCAAACCGTGGCGGCGGAGAAAGGCGCCACACGGCGCCTCTTTGTGCGCCATGGGCGCTCAAATGTTCAGCCTGCGGATCAGCGTGATGAGGCGCGGTCTGTTCGATCTGGGCCGCGCGGCAGGAACAGCAGCAATGGCCTGTTTCAGACCTGCTCTCGCATCAGGGTCGGATCGGACCCTCGTAGCATCCGAAGGCGAAATGAACGGAGATTGACATCCGGCATAGCATGCAGAGCTGATATCGGCTTCGGAACTGCCAGAGGCGACTATCGAACCTCTCGATCGGGCGCGGATGAGCTGGGTAGTTCTGGATGCTCACGAGCGGACGCGGCGAAGTGAGGCTGGTCAGAGTCTGGTGGGCGATCACGCAGTTTCGACGAGCCATCGGGGGCAGCTCTATCTATGCGTCGACGCGTAAGCCCGCGTTGGCGGAACGACCGCGCACCGCAGCCTTCAGCCAGGATCCGGCAATTCGCATTTTCCGAAGCACACCATAAGATAATCGTACTTCTCATCTGCGGTCCGTTCTAGCAGACCCAACTCACCAATCACCGTCACCGGCCCCGCGTACGACAGGTCGAAATCGCCTGTTCTCACCCCGCCGGCGGATCTCGTGATTGAAGCGTCTGCAAGTTTTCGGGAGCTGACATGGCAGTCGAGACCACAGACACCCTGGTCGTGGGAGCGGGCCAGTCGGGTATCGCGATGAGCGAGCATCTCAGCGCATTGAAGATCCCGCACATCGTGCTGGAGCGGGGGCGTATCGCGGAGAACTGGAGCTCCATGCGCTGGGACTCTCTCGTGGCCAACGGGCCGGCCTGGCACGATCGCTTCCCGAACCTCAAGTTCGAGGATGTGCATCCGGACGCATTTCCGAGCAAAGATCGCGTCGCGAAATACTTCAACGATTACGCTGCGATGATCGAGGCTCCCATTCGGACCGGCGTGGAGGTCAGGCACGTCAGGCACAGCCAGGGTCGCCCCGGCTACACCGTGACCACGTCGGACGGCATCTTCGAGGCGCGGCGCGTCGTTGCGGCGACCGGACCGTTCCAAGTGCCTTCGTTCCCGGACATCGTTCCCAGGGACGCGGCAGTCCATCAGTTACACTCCTCAGCATACAAGAATCCCGGCCAGCTGGCGGACGGCGCCGTGCTGGTCGTCGGATGCGGCGCGTCCGGCTCGCAGATCGCGGAGGAGCTCTGCAAGGCTGGACGGCGAGTCTACTTGTCCGTCGGCGAGCACTACCGGCCGCCCCGCGCCTATCGCCAGCGGGACTACTGTTGGTGGCTGGGCGCGCTCGGCCTCTGGGACGAAGTCAAGTCGAAGCGCAAGAAGCGCCACGTCGCCTTCGCGGTGAGCGGCTACGAGGGCGGCCGGACCGTCGATTTCCGGCGCCTGGCGCATATGGGCGTCACGCTGGTCGGCGTGACCCGCGCTTACGAGAACGGCACGCTCCACTTCGCGGACGACCTCGTGCGGAACATCGCCGAGGGCGACGAGGCCTATTTCGAGGTCCTCCGGGACGCCGACGCCTATATCGCGCGCAAGGGCATGAACCTGCCGCCCGAGCCCGAGGCGTGGCAGCGCTACGAGGACCCGGACTGCCTCAAGGAGCCGATCCTCAGCCTCGACTTGGGCAGAGCCGGCATCGGCACCATCCTGTGGGCGACCGGTTTCAGGTACGATTTCAGCTGGCTCGACGTCGACGCGTTCGACGAGCAGGGCATGCCCCTGCACAAGCGCGGCGTCTCCGCGGAGAACGGCATCTACTTCCTCGGCCTCCCCGACCTGACCAACCGCGCCTCCGCCTTCATCTACGGCTGCTGGCAGGATGCGAAGCACATCGCCGACCACATCGTGATCCAGCGCAACTACGACGCCTATACCCGGGCCTGACGGGCCGGAATTGGGCCGGAGGCGTCGCAGGAAACGGCCGTTGGCCGTGAGATCGCCTGTGCCAGCCTCTCAGTAGCCCCGCTTCAGGTCCACGCGGTGCTCGGGCGCGCGGCCCGCGCGCACCCGGTGGATGTTCTCGGCGATCTGCCGGGCCGCAGAGGCTGGGATCGCCACCGAGGCGAGGTGCGGCGTGACGAGGACGCTCTCCATCCCCCAGAGCGGGTGTCCCGCCGCGAGCGGCTCGGTCTCGAACACGTCGAGCGTCGCCCCGCCGAGGTGGCCGGCCGCCAGAGCCGCGACGAGCGCCGCCTCGTCGATCACGGCCCCGCGCGACACGTTGACGAGCGCGGCGCCCCGCGGCAGCGCGGCGAGCTCGTCCGCCCCGATCAGGCGCCGGGTCTCAGGGGTCAGCGGCAGCATCACCACCAGGATCTCGCTCCGCGCGAGGAACGGGATCAGCGCGTCCGATCCCGCGTGGCAGTCGACTCCGGGAAGCGCCTTCGGCGTGCGCGACCAGCCGGCGACGGAGAACCCCTGCCGCGCGAGTTCGAGCGCCGCCGCGCCGCCGAGCTCTCCGAGGCCCAGCACGCCGACCCGGATTTCCCGGGCCTCGCGCGGATGGACGTAGTGCCAGCGGCCGGCCCGCTGGGCCGCCTCGAAGGCCGGGATGTCGCGGGCGTAGCGCAGCACCGCGAACAGCACGTAGTGGGTCATCATCCGTGCCATCTCGGGGTCGGACAGGCGGGTGATCGGCACGTCGGGCAGGTCGTCCCGGCCGACGAGCGCGTCGGCGCCCGCGCCCAAGATGGTGACGAGCCGCAAGCCCGGATGCCGCGCGAAGAAGCCGGTCGGTGGCTTCCAGACCAGCGCGTAGCGGACATCGTCCCCAGGCCGGATCTCGTCCGGTGCCCTGACGCGCACGTCTGGCAGCAGCGCCTCCAGCGCCGCGCGCCAGGGCTCGATCGGATCGACGGCGCTCGCGAAGACGAGGGTCTCGGTCACGCGCGGACCTCCCGCACCAGGGTGGCGAGGGCGGTGATGGCCAACTCGTAGCCGAGGCCGCCGAGCCCCGCGACCACGCCGGTCGCCGCCCGCGAGACGTAGGAATGGTGACGGAAGGGCTCCCGCTTCCAGATGTTGCTCATGTGAACCTCGACGATGGGTCCGGGAAAGGCCAGCAGCGCGTCGAGGATCGCCACGGAGGTGTAGGTGAGCCCGGCCGCGTTGACGGCGAGGCCCGCGGCCGTGCCCCGCGCCTCCTGGATCCAGTCCACGAGCACGCCCTCGTGGTTCGACTGCCGGAAGTCGAGGCCGACCCCGACGCTCTCGGCGTGCCGCTCGCAGCGCGCCTTGAGCGCGGGGAAGCTCTCCGTGCCGTAGGTGCCGCTCGGGTCGAGCCCGTACAGGTTGGCGTTCGGACCGTTCAGGAAGAGGATCGGGATCGGCGCGGTCATGGAGCTTTCCTCGGGGCTTTCCTCAGGGGCTCGCGGCGCCGGGCACGGCTTCAGCGCGGCACCCGCCGCTCGATGGCGGGCGCGACCATGCCGGGGATGTAGGCGTCCGAGATGAAGGCCCGGCAATGGGTCTCGAAGGCCTCCACGAGGCGCGAGCGGTTGAGCTGCTTCAGGCGCGCGAGGCCGATGCGCATCGGGCGGTGCGTGCCGGCGAGCCGCACGCGCCGGAGCCGCTTCCCGTCGAGCGCGAGGTCGGAGCGCGGGCGCACGTTGAACAGGGTGTAACCGTGGCCGTTGGCCACCATTGTGCGCACCACCTCCTGGTGCGCGGAGCGCGCGGCGATCTTCGGCTGCAAACCCTCGGCCATGAAGAGGGCGAGGAAGTATTCGCGGCTCAGCGGCAGGTCGAGGAGGATCATCGGCTCGTCCACGACGTCGGCCATCGCGACGGCGGTTTGCTCCGCCAGCGGGTGCCCCTCCGCCACAAGGACGTGCGGCGGCAGGTCGACGAGGGGGGTGAAGTGAATGTCGTCCGGCACGTGCAGGTCGTAGGTCAGCACGACCTCGGTCTCGGAACGGCGCAGGCCGACGATGAGCTGTTCCTGGTCGCCCTCGACGTAGCGGATCTGCGTGGCCGGGAAGGCGGTGGTGAAGGCGTGGGCGAGTTCGGGCACGAGCATCGGCGCGAGCGTCACCATGCAGCCGAGCGAGAGGGGGCCCCGCACCTGTCCCCCCGCCTCCGAGGCCAGGGTGTAGAGCCCCTCGGCCTGTTCCACGAGGGCCTTGGCTTCGCGCAGCACCTCGCGGCCGATCGGCGTCAGCGTGAGCCCCTGCGCGTGGTGACGGACGAAGAGCTGCACGGAGAGTTCCCGCTCCAGATGCGCGATGGCTGTCGAGATCGAGGGCTGCGAGATGTGGATGCGCTCGGAGGCGAGCGTGATGCTGCCGGTCTGCCCGGCGGCGATGAAGTATTCGAGCTGGCGCAGAGTGAACCGCATTCGCTGCCTTCAGCGCGCGGCCGGTCGACCTCGATGCCGCCTCGCGTCCCGTCCTCGATCATAGGTCGCCCGGGACTCCGTAGCTCGGGGCGGAGACCGGGTCGAGGGCGCGGGTGACGTAGGCGTCGAGCTGCGGCCGGTAGACGTCCCACAGCGCGGCGAGGCTGGCGATCGGGCAATCCTCCGTCCAGTCGACGCGCAGGTCCGCAACGGGCCACGCGACCTCGCGCACCAGCATCAGGCCGGCCGACCGCACCGGGCCAGCCTCCCCGCCGGCGGCGAGCGCCGCCCGCATCGCGACGAGCAGACGGTCGCCGAGATGGCCGGAGGTGCCGAGAAAGGCCTCGACCATGGCGGCGGGCACGCGCGCATCGGCCAGAAGGTTGCCGCCGCAGGCGACGTTCTCGGCGCGCGCCTGGGCCCAGGTCCCGAGCGCCTTGGGCCCGGAATGGATCGCCGTGCCGCCGGCCGCGTCCACGACGAGCACTTGGCGGTACGCCATCGGGCCGCCGGTCCGCCGCAGGACGGCGACGGTCTCCGCTGCGTCGGCCCCGAGCGCCATCAGATCGAGAGCTTGCCGGCCGAGCCGCGGGTCGGTCACGTTCTGGCTCGCGACCGCACCGATCCCCGCACGGGCATGGGCGCAGCGCGCCGCGACGGCGGGTGAAGAGGACGAGACCGCGACGCCGAACATGCCGGTCGACGCGCAGCGCGCCACGATCGAGAACGTCATGCCGCCTCCGGGATGACCGCGATGGCGTCGATCTCGACCAGCCACTCCGGCCGGGCGAGCGCGGAGACCACGATCCCGGTCGAGACCGGATGGACGCCCTTCAGCCAGCGGCCGACCGTGCGGTAGACCGGCTCGCGGTAGCGCGGGTCGACGAGGTAGATCGTGATCTTGCAGATGTGCTCGAGCCGAGATCCCGCCTCGTCCAGCAACATCGCGATATTGGCCATCGCCTGCTCGGTCTGACCGGCGGCGTCGCCGATCGCGACGCTCGCGGAGCTGTCGAGGTCTTGACCGATCTGCCCGCGCACGAAGACCATTTGGCCCCGGGCCACCACGGTCTGGCAGAGATCGTTGTCGAGCTGCTGCTCCGGATAGGTGTCGCGGGTGTTGAAGGGACGGATCCGCTTGTGGACGGTCATCGGGTCGTTCCTACCTCGGGCAAGAGCGCAGGCTGCCTGTCGCTGCGGCGCCGGGGGGCGCCCCGAGAACAGGGCGGCCCGCCGTGGCAGGCAGAGGGCACGCAGCCGGCCGCGCGACGCATCGGGATCGAACGGTGGCGCCCGCCTTCAGATTTGAGCACGACGAGGATAACAATCCGGTCGGTCGCAACAACAATCACTTGCTGGGGTCGTAGTTCGGAAAATCCGAAGCCGCCGAGGGCCCGGAGGCGAGCGCCGCGCTTCGGGTTGCCTCGGGCTGCGAGCCGACGCGACGGTCCGGTTGGTCCAGCGAGATGGGTGATCCACCGCGCGCCACCCCTGTCACGGCATCCCGGATGCGGGCCGAAACGCCGGATCGGGTCGTCGACTTCAAGTGCGTCAGCGCGCATCGTTCGCCGCCTCGTACTGGGGCCACGCATTAATCCTCGGGCTTCGTGCGCTGCATCGACGGCCGCCGGCTGAACGCCGCGTACCACGCGGCAGCGGCGGGCCGTCCGGTGCGCCAGCCGAGGTCGGGGAAGCGGAAATCAAGGTAGCCGAGGGCGCAGGCCGTGGCGACCGTGCCGATGTCGAGCGCGCCCGCAGGCCCGACGCGAGTCGCCTCGATCCGGTCGAGGGCGCCGGCGACCTTCGCGATCTGCCCCACCTCCCAGGCGTCCCAGCGCGAGGAGGCCGGCCGGATCATGCGCTCGTAGCGGAGCAGCAGCGCGGCATCGAGCAGCCCATCGGCGAGGGCTTGGCGGGCGAGCGCGTCCCAACGGGCCTCCCCCTCCGGGAAGAAGCGAGGACCGGCGGAGCGGGCGTCGAGGTATTCGCAGATCACCCGGCTGTCGAACAGCGCGGTTCCATCGGCCAGCACTAGGGCCGGGATCTTGCCGAGCGGGTTGTGGCCCACCGTCCCGGGGTTGCGTTCTGTCGGCGAGGCCGTGACCGGAACGATCTCGATCGCCTCGGCCTGACCGGTTTCGTGGGCCAGGACCATGACCTTTCGGACATAAGGCGAGGTTCGCGCGTAGAGGAGCTTCATCGGGCTGGATCGTCCTGTCCCGAGCCCGTCCGGCCCGCTTGTCCATTCGGGCTCCCCGGCTCGGCCGGGAAGGCGACGAGGCCCGCCTGCGGCACGAGCAGGGCCACCGGGGATCCGGGGGCGTAGGTGGCGAGCGCCCCGTGCCCCGGCATCCGCACCACCACCCGCCCCCCGCTGATGGGACCGGAACGGAGGTCGGCGTGCAGGTCGATATGCAGGTCGATGTGCGAGCCCTGGTAGACGAGGGCCGCAACCCGGGCCGGCAGGGTGCCGCTCTCGCCCGCCGGGCGAACGCCGAGGTGATCCGGCCGCACGAACACGTCGACCGCGGCGCCGGTCGCACAGTCCCGCAGGGTGTCGGCCTCGACCTCGCGGCGCAGGTCACCGATCGCGACCGTCGCGCGCTCGCCGGCCCGCGCTTCGAGGTGGCCGAGCAGGAGGTTCACGTCGCCGATGAAGCCCGCCACGAAGCGGTCCTGTGGATGACGGTACACCTGATCCGGCGTGCCGATCTGCCGGACGCGACCGGCCGACATCACGACGATCCGGTCCGACATGCTCAGCGCCTCGCCCTGGTCGTGCGTGACGAAGACCGTCGTCACGCCGAGCCGGCGCTGGATCTCTTTCAGTTCGACCTGCATCGCCCCGCGCAAGTTCTTGTCGAGCGCCGAGAACGGCTCGTCGAGGAGGAGGACCTTCGGGCGGATGACGATGGCGCGGGCGAGCGCGACGCGCTGCTGCTGCCCGCCGGAGAGTTGCCGCGGCGAGCGGTCCGCGAAGCCCGAGAGCTTCACGAGGGCAAGGGCCTCCTCCACGCGCGCGGCGATCTCCCGTCTCGGCACGCCGCGCACGCGCAGACCGTAGCCGACGTTCTTCGCGACGCTCATGTGCGGGAACAGGGCGTAGTTCTGGAAGACGATGCCGACCTCGCGCTCGTAGGGCGGGGTGGCGGTCACGAGGTCGTCCCCGATGAAGATCTCGCCCGCATCCGCCTCCAGGAAGCCCGCCATCAGGTTGAGCAGGGTGGTCTTGCCGCAGCCCGAGGGTCCGAGCAGCGTCAGGAACTCGCCCTGCTCCACCTGCAGCCAACTCTCCTCCAGCGCGGTGACCGCGCCGAAGCGTTTGACCACGCCGTCGAGGCGGACCGCCGGTCTTGCCCGGGGCGCCGCGGCCGTGGGGGGCCGGGGTGCCGCCGCGGTGTGATCAAGAGCCTTGCTCAACATTCAGAACCTTGCCGAGCCCGAGAAACGTGTTGGCGATGATCAGGGCAAGGGCCGTGACCGCGATGTAGATCACCGAGACGGCCGCGAGCGTCGGGTCCGCGAATTCGCGGACGTAGCCGTACATCGCCACCGGCAAGGTCTGGGTCGCCTGCCCCGTCACGAAGAGCGAGGCGGTGAACTCGTTGAAGGACAGGATCGCCGCGAACAGCCAGCCGCTGGCGAGGCCAGGCGCGAGGAGCGGCAGGGTTACGGTGGTGAGCACGCGGCCCGGCCGGGCGCCGAGGCTCGCGGCGGCCAGCTCCAGCCGCTCGTCGATGTTCTGCAGCGAGATGTAGACCGAGCGGATCACGAAGGGCAGCACCACCACGACGTGGGTGAGGACCACGACGGAGAAGCCCCGCGCCGCGCCGATGCCGGTGGCCAGGACCAGGAGGCCGAGGCCGATGGTGAAGTGCGGCACGATCAGCGGCGAGAGCAGCACGCCCTCCAGCGCCGCCTTGAAGCGGAATGCGTATCGCTTCAAGGCGATCGCGAAGCCGGTGCCCACGGCGAGCGCGATCGTGGAGGCCCAGGCGGTGACGACGAGGCTGTTCCACAGGCCCGTCTGGAAATCCCGGTAGGTCAGGGCCCGGGTGAACCAGCGCGTCGAGTACTTGGCCGGCGGGAAGCTCAGGATCGCACGGTCGTTGAACGCGGCGAGCGTCACCACGAAGGCTGGCAGCACGATGAAGGCGAGGATCAGCCCGACGAGGACCTTTCCGGAGATCCCGAGAAGCCGGGTGCGGAGGCCGCGGCGCATCAGTGGCCTCCGAGCGCTTCGAGCGGGCGGGCGCAGCGGCGCACGAGCCACATCGTTCCGAGCGCCAGGACGAGACCGGCGAGGCTCAGGGACGCCGCGACCGGGAAATTGAAGGAGGACAGGCCGAGCTGGTAGACTAGCGTCGAGACAACCCCAACCTTTCCGCCGCCGATCACCTGGGGCGTCGCGAAGGCGCTGAAGGTCCAGGCGAAGGCGGTGGTGAAGCCCGCCACCACGCCGGGCATCGAGAGCGGCAGCGTCACGGTGAGGAACGCACGCACCGGCCCGGCGCCGAGACTCTGGGCCGCGCGCTCGTAGTCGCGGTCGATATGCGCGAGGGCCGCTGCCAGCATGATGACCATCACCGGCAGCGTGACGTGGACGAGGGCGATGATCACCCCGAGCTCGGTGAACATGAGCTGGATCGGCCGCTCGATCAGGCCGAGCTGGCGCAAGGTGGCGTTCACGAAGCCGGAATTGCCGAGCACCACCGTCCAGGCATAGGTGCGCACCACCTCGCCAAGGAAGAGCGGGGTCACTGCGACGATCAGGATGACGGACTTCAGCAGGAGCGAGCGGGTTCGCACCAGGGCGTAGGCGACGGGGTAGCCGACGACCAGGGTGATCAGCGCCGTCTCGAAGCAGATCAGCACCGTATCGCGCAGCGCCCGGAGCACGATCGGGCGGTTGAGATCGGAGAAGTTTTCCAGCGTGAGCCCGCCGACGTCGAGGGAGCCCGGCACGTAGGCGTGCAGGCTGTAGCGTAGGATCGCCGCCATGGCGGCCACGATCGCGGCGGCGATCAGCACCGCCGGCGTCACGAACAGTGGCAGGAAGGGCCGGCGGCGGATCGCGGGTGTCATAAGGCTTCCGGTCGAGCGAGGCGCATGACGCGGGCCCTAGCGTGCCATGATGTTCTCTGCGAACCACTTGCGCCAGAGAGCGGTCTTCTCGGCCCGGAGCTTCGGGTCGATATTGATAGCCTGGCTCTTCCACTGCTCGGCGGAGGTGAACACACCCGGGAGCTTGGCGATCTCGGGATCGACCTTGGCGTTGGTGACGGTCGGGCTGCCCTTCTTCAGCTGCGCGATCTTGGCCTGGACCTCGGGGTCGAGAGCGATATTGATGAACTTATAAGCGAGTTCTGCCTTCTTGGACCCCTTGTTGATCGCGACCGTGTCGATGCCGAGAACGCCACCCTCCTTCGGGATCACGACGGTGATCGGCACGTCCTGGCCCTTCATGTAGTAGGCGTTCATGGTCAGCACGACCTGAACGGGCGTCTCGCCGGTGGCGATCAGCTGCTGGCTGTTGGCGTCGTTGGTATAGAATGCCCGGAAGTTCGGTTTCAGCGCCTCGAGCTTGGCCTGACCCTTCTCCCAGGTCGCCGGATCGCCGCCCGAGAGCAGCGCCGAGACGGCGATGATGTGGCTCGGGTCGAAATCGGGCGCGGCGAGGCTGTTCTTGAGCTTCGGGTCCCAGAGATCGGCCCAGGAGCCGAAGGTCATGCCCTTGGGCACGAGGTCTGCGCGATAGCCGATCGTGTAGACGTAGCCCCACGTGCCGAGATGCGCGGGGCTGACCCGGGCCTGCTCGACAAGGTTCGTCGCGTTCGGGATTTTGGCCAGGTCGAGCGTCTCGAACAGGCCGTCGTTGACGTACAGCCAGCCGACATGGGCGGTCGTGAAGGTCACATCGCTCTCGGGCGCGTCCTTGGCGAGCTTGGCCTTGTTGAGCCGATCGATGGTACCGCCGGTGATGTACTCGACCTCGGCACCGGTCTCCGCCTTGAACTTAGTGGCGATGGCCTCGTCGATCAGATCGCGGAAGCTGCCGCCCCAGGTGCTGACGACGAGCTTCTCGGCCGCCTGTACTGGAATGATGGATGCGATGAGGGCGGAGGCAGCAAGGAGCGGGGTCAGGAGACGCATCACGTCGACAGTTCCTTTCTCTGTAGTCTCGCCTGTCAGGCAAATCTGATGCCAATAGGTCGTCTCGATTTGGATACGTTTTCAGCTCTCGATCGAGATTTTCTTTGTCGAAAGGCTGTTTCGATCTGTCCACATCAATCCGCCATCGTAGCCCCCCTCGATAACGGTCGCTAGGAATACTGGCGTCTATCCCTGGCACTCCTCTCCGGAGGCGCGCCTCGCGCCACCATCAAGGTTCTGCGTCGCGCTCATGCAGGAGGTCCTGTCACCGTCGCTGGCGGGGCGGTTTATCCGTCAGTGGAGGCGTATCTCGACAGGAAAGGCTAAATGGCCGCACCCGCTCATCAAGCACGATTTCCAGAAGCCTATGGATCGGAAATCCTGAGGCAGCCGTAAGTCGGGACCGGATGCAGCTCGAGACCGCGACCAAGAGGTGCAGAACCGCCGGGCCGACGCGCTAGTTTGGACGACCGGCTCGAGGGCTCGCGCGGGGGCGCCCGGAGAATCGAACGGTCGATGGCGTAAACCTCGCTATTCATTAAAACCGCGGTGCGAGATCCCACCGCGTCCGCGTGTTCGAGCATTACGGCGATGGACGAGGGACTCCCGTCTCGCTGACGTACGCTGCTCAGACCGAGGCCGGGGTCCGCCCATGGCGTGATCGGGCCCAGTGCCTGTCTTCGCTTAACGTCCGCTTCGTGGATGCGGTCGCGGACGACCGTACGGCTGCACTGGGCGCTTTGCTGCCGAGCTGGCTTGAAAGCCCCTCGACAATGGAGCCGAGGGGCAAGGCGCTCAAATTTCAGTACCTTCGGCTAGGGTCAGAGCATCTTCGACGTCCACACCGAGGTATCTGACCGTGCTTTCGATCTTGGTATGGCCGAGTAGGATCTGGACGGCACGCAGGTTGCCGGTCCGCTTGTAGATCAGCGACGCCTTCGTGCGGCGGAGGGAATGGGTTCCGTAGTCCTCGCTGCGCAACCCGATACCCGTGACCCATTCATCGACCAGGCGCGCATACTGCCGGGTACTGATGTGCGTGACGCCGTCAAGCCGGCTCGGGAAGGCATAGTCGTCGATCGTTCCACCCCTGGCCTCAAGCCATGCGAGGATGCTGGTGCGGGCAGGTTCGAGCAGTTTGAACTGCACCGGCCGACCGGTCTTGCGCTGGATGACGATTGCCCGGCTACGGACCCGACCCCCGCTGACGAGGTCGCCGATCTTGAGCTTGACGATGTCGCAGCCGCGCAGCTTGCTGTCGATGGCGAGATCGAACATCGCCCGGTCGCGTGTGCGCCGCTCGCGATCGAGCCAGAACCGGATGGCCCAGACTTGCTGAGGTTTGAGGGCTCGTTTGGCCCCGAGCTTGCGGCCAGCGTTCCAGGCTGGCCGCCCTTTCGTGGCCGGATCGTGTGCAGAGTGTCCCATCATCTGTCTCCTCGCCGGCTCATGCCAGCGAGGCGAGGAGACACCCGAACCGAGGCTCTGAAGATGGGGGCATATGCGGACGTTCCGCTGGCGACCCAACTCGGACGCTCAGACCTCTGTCGCAGCTTCTCCAAAGCGGCCGTTCCTCCGCCCTTCGACAACTTCAGCTCAAAGCGGCACACCAACCTTCATCCGCTATATGCACTCGGACATGTCCCTTACAGAACTCTGCAGGTTATCCAGTGCGTGCGCTCTTACTCGGACAGGTTCCTAGCGCGTCATCCGGTCGATGGGACGGCCGCCGTCCGCCTTCTTGCATGGCAGCGCGAAAATCTCGCCTTGCGCCGTCCGCACCTCGATCTGGTGCAACTTCAGCACGATCTACTCCGCGCTCCTCTTCTGATCTCACCGCATGACCGACCCCTTCGAGCTTGGCTGATCCTCTCGATCAGCCCGGTCGGGAGGCAGCTGGTCACGACATGCCGAGATTCTCGCGCGCCATCGGCCGGGTCGCTGTCGCTGACTCGTGATCGTTGTGTGGCATTTCCACGGCCGCGACAGGCGGACAGTACCGCTGACGCTCGGTGCACTCCCGGTCGCCGCTCCGATTTCTGACCGATCTGTGAGATTGGTTGGCATCGACTTTGCGAACCCTTCGCTCACCCGCTTCCGGTCTCCGGACCTGAAGCGCGAGGCGGAGAGGAGTTCGGGGGATGGGTGCAATGGACCGCCGGAAGGTGCTGAAACTGTCGATGGCGGCCGCGGCCGGCACCGTCGCGATGCCGTTCGTCGCGCGGAAGGGGCTCGCCGCCGAGCCGATCAAGCTCGGCAGCCTGCTCGACGGCTCCGGCGCGCTGGGCCTCGAAGGCAAGCGGATGATCGAGACCACCGAGTACGCGGTCGAGCAACTCAACAAGGCCGGCGGGCTCCTCGGGCGGCCGATCCAGCTCATCGCCTACGACACGCAATCGTCGATGCAGCTCTACACCCAGTATGCCCAGCAGCTCGCCCTCAAGGACAAGGTCGACGTCATCCAGGGCGGCATCACCTCGGCGTCGCGCGAGGCGATCCGGCCCATCTTCGACCGCGCGCGGACCCTCTACTTCTACAACACGCAGTACGAGGGCGGCGTCTGCGACCGCAACGTGTTCTGCACCGGGTCGACCCCCGCGCAGACCGTCAACCACATCGTCGACTACGCCCTCAAGAACTGGGGCAAGAAGGCCTACATCGTCGCGGCAGACTACAATTACGGGCACATCACCGCGAGCTGGATGACGAAGTTCATGAAGGATGGCGGCGGATCGGTGCTCGGCACCGACTTCTTCCCCCTCGACGTCACCAACTTCTCGTCCGCGATCAGCCGCATCCAGCAGGCGCAGCCCGATCTCGTCCTCTCGGCGCTGGTCGGCGCCAACCATTCGGGCTTCTATCGCCAGTGGGACGCGGCGGGCATGAAGTCCAAGATCCCGGTCGGGTCGAGCGTGTTCGGGCTCGGCGACGAGCTGACGACGATGGATCCCTCCACGACGAACGGGATCATCACCTGCTACGGCTGGTACAACGACCTCGACACGCCCGCGAGCAAGGCCTTCGTCGCCGGCATGCAGGCGAAGTTCGGCGCCGACGTCACCGATCTCAGCGAGCTCGACACCGCCACCTACGAGGGCATCCTGTTCTGGGCCGAGGCGGTGAAGAAGGCCGGCTCGATCGAGCGCGACAAGGTCATCGCCGCCCTGGAGAGCGGCCTCAGCATCGAGTCCCCGACCGGCACGGTCACCATGGACGGTGCCACCCACCACACCATCCGCAACACCTATCTGGCCCGCCCGAAGGACCGGAAGTGGGAGATCCTCGCCACCTTCCCGAACTCGTTCCCGGCCGACACCGGCGGTGCCTGCGACCTGATCAAGAATCCGCGCACCAACAAGCAGTTCACGCCGGACCTGAAGGGCTGAGGGCGATGGATCTCGCCGGGCTGCTCGCCTTCAACGTCGTCACCGGCATCGCCACCCTGGTCCTGATCACCCTCGGCCTCGGGGTGATCTACGGGATGATGCGCATCATCAACCTCGCCCACGGCGAGTTCATGATGCTCGGCGCCTACACGGCGGTGATGGCGAGCGGGGCCGGGGTCAACATCTGGATCGCGATGCTCGTCCTGCCGCCCCTGGTGGTCGGCGTGATCGGGCTGATCCTGGAGCGCACCGTCATCCGCTTCCTCTACGGGCGGATGATGGACACGATGCTCGCCACCTGGGGCATCAGCCTGGGCTTGATCGGGCTGATCACCACGCTCTACGGCAACGTCGTGCGCGGCGTCTCGACGCCCGTCGGCAGCTTCGACATCGGGCGCTACGGGGCGAGCCTCTACAGCCTCGTCATCGTGGCGACGGCGCTGACCGCCCTGGCGGCGATGTTCCTGGTGCTGCGCTTCACCAAGTTCGGCCTGATCCTGCGCGCGACCATGCAGAACCCGCGCATGGCCGCGGCGCTGGGGGTGCAGCCGAACCGCGTCTACATGGCGACCTTCGCCCTCGGCGCGGCCCTGGCGGGCCTCGCCGGCGGCGTCCTGGCCCCGATCTCGGGCGTCTCCCCGGCCATGGGCGCGGCCTACATCGCCCGCGCCTTCATCACGGTTCTCGGCGGCGGCCCCGCCATCGTCACCGGCACCGGTCTGGCCTCCAGCCTGTTCGGCGTCATCAACGAACTCGTCTCGTTCAAGACGACGCCGGTCATCGGCGACGTCGCCCTACTCGTCGCGGCGATCCTGCTGATCCGCGTCCTCCCGCAAGGCATCACCGGCCGCTACCTGAGGCGCAGCCTATGACCTCCGCAGCTCCCGCCCGCCGGCTCTCCGCCGCGGGCTTCCTGGCGACGCTGGCCCTCGGCCTCGCCATCCTGTTCGGGGCACCGCACGCCCTCGACACGTTCGGCCTCGTTCAGTGCACCGGCTTCGCGGCGCTCGCGATGTTCGGCCTCTCGCAGGGCTTCGTCTGGGGCTTCGCGGGGGTGATGTCCTTCGGGCAGGCCGCCTTCCTGGGTCTCGGCGGCTACGCCTACGCCGTCGCGGTCCTCAACATGGGCGACAGCACCGTGCCCGTCCTGCTGTCGATCCTGGTGCCGATGCTCTTCGCCGGCCTGCTCGGCTACTTCATGTTCTACGGGCGGATCAGCGACGCCTATATCGGCGTCATCACGCTGACCGTGTCGGTGATCCTGTTCCAGCTCGTCAACGCCACCTCCGGCAGCCAGTACCGGATCGGCGCGGCGGAGCTGGGCGGCTTCAACGGCATCCCGGCGATCCCCGCCCTTAACGCGCCCGGCCATCCCGACGAGCCCCTGGACATCGAGGGGATCTGGTACGCCGCGATGGGGGCCCTGATTCTCGTCTACGCGCTGCTGCGGGGGATCCTGGCGAGCCGCCTCGGCCGCGTGGTGGTGGCGATCCGCGAGAACGAGACCCGGGCCCAGCTGATCGGCTACGACCCGCGCCTCTACAAGCTCATCGCCTTCATGATCGCCGCGGGGGTCGCGGGCCTCGCCGGCTGTCTCTACGCCAACTGGGGCGGCTTCATCAGCCCGACCGTGTTCGGGCTGCCGATGTCGGCGCAGGTCATCATCTACGTCCTGGTCGGCGGCCTCGGCACCCTCGTCGGGCCGATGCTCGGCGCGGTGCTGATCCAGGCGCTGATCATCGCCGCCGGCAGCCAGAGCGCGGTCGATTCCAACCTCGGGCTCGGTGTCGTCCTCGTCGGCTTCGTCCTGCTCGTGCCGCAGGGGCTGATCCCGGTCGCCCGCGGCCTCGGCCTCCGCCTGCTGGAGCGGGCCCGGGCGCCCCGGGCCTCGGGCGGGAAGGCGAAGGACGCGCTCGCCGCGGGAGGCGCGCGATGAACGCTCCCACCCCCCTCACCGGCGCCCACGGGGCGCCCCTGCGCCCGCTCGTCGAGGCCCGCGGCGTCACCATGCGGTTCGGCGGGGTGACGGCGGTGGCCGACGTCGATTTCACCCTCGGCGAGGTCGAGCTGCGCTGCCTGATCGGGCCCAACGGCGCCGGGAAGAGCACCTTCTTCAAGATCCTGACCGGTCAGCTGAAGCCCACCGAGGGCCGGATCCGCCTGCGCGACACGGACATCACCGGGGCCGAGCCCCACGCCATCGCGCGGCTCGGCGTCGGCATCAAGACGCAGGTGCCGAACGTCTTCAACGGCCTCTCGGTCCACGAGAACGTGTTCGTGGCGGCCGGGCGGCGCAAGTCCATCGCCCGCACCCGCGCCATCGTCGACGAGACCCTGACGCGCCTCGACCTCACCGGGATCGCCGGACGCATCGTCGGCCAGCTCGCGCACGGCCAGCGGCAATGGGTCGAGATCGCCACCGTGCTCGCCCAGGAGCCCGAGCTGATCCTCCTCGACGAGCCCGCCGCCGGCATGACCCACGAGGAGGTCCACCGCACCGCCGCGCTGATCCGTGAGATCAACCGCACCCACGCCCTGATCGTGGTGGAACACGACATGCCGTTCATCCGGATGATCGCCAAGACCGTGACGGTGTTCAACCAGGGCCGGATCCTCATGGAGGATACGGTGGACGCCGTCCTGGCCGACAGCCGCGTGCGCGACGTCTATCTCGGCAAGCAGGCCGCCTGACATGACCGACCCTGCCAGCCCGCCGCTCCTCTCCGTCGAGGGCCTGCATTCCGGCTACGGCCGCATCCCGATCCTCGGCGGCGTGGCCCTCGCGGTGCGCCCCGGCGAGTTCGTCGGCATCCTCGGCCACAACGGCATGGGCAAGACCACGCTGCTGCGCACCCTGATGGGCTACCTGCCGGCCACAGCCGGGCAGGTCCGGTTCGACGGGACCGACATCACCCGGCGCAGCCCGACGGCCCGGGCGCGCATGGGCCTCGGCTACGTGCCCCAGGGGCGTGAGATCTTCCCCGCGCTCAGCGTGCGCGAGAATCTGCGCATGGGCTGCCTGCTCGCGAAGCGGGACGAGGACGAGACCATCGGGGACATCCTCGCCACCTTCCCCCGGCTGAAGGCCTATCTCGACCGGCCCGGGGGTGCCCTGTCGGGCGGCGAGCAGCAGTTGCTGGCGCTGGCCCGCTGCCTCTGCGGCGGCCCGACCATCCTCCTGCTGGACGAGCCGACGGAGGGCATCCAGCCCTCGATCATCGAGGAGATCATCGAGAGCCTCCTGCGGATCGGGCGCGAGCGCGGCATCGCGCTGCTCCTCGTCGAGCAGAACCTGACCTGCATCACCGGCCTCTCGGAACGCATCCTGATCCTTCAGAAGGGCGTCATCACCCGCGAGGTCCCGCCCGAGGTCGCGCGCAACCGGTCGCTGATCGACGAGTTCGTCGGCATGGCCTGAGCCGCCGCCGGATCCCCTCCCCTTCGCCAGTCCGGAGTTCCCCATGGATGCTGCCCCGATCGACGCGCCCGACCTTGCCGGGATGCTGACCGAGATGACCGTCGCCGACGTCCAGGCCGCCTACGCCCGCGGCGTGACGGCCGTGGCGCTGATCGAAGCCTTCCTGGCGCGGATCGAGACCTACAATCCCCGCTACAACGCGATCATCTTCCTCAATCCGCACGCCCTCGACGAGGCGCGAGCGATCGACCGCCGCAGGGCCGCCGGCGAAGCCCTCGGGCCGCTGGCGGGCGTTCCGGTCGTGATCAAGGACACGATGGACGTTGCCGGCCTGCCCACCACGGCCGGCTGGCACTTCCTCTGCGCCGAGGCCGGGGGAGTGGACCTCGTGCCGGCCACGGACGCGCCCGTAGTGGAGCGCATGCGGGCGGCCGGCTGCGTCGTCCTCGGCAAGACCAACGTGCCCGTGCTGAGCGCCACCGGCAGCCACGCCAACGACAGCTGGGCCGGTCCGACGCTCAACGCCGCGGCGCCCGACCTCCTGCCCGGCGGGTCGAGCGCCGGCACCGCCACGGCCGTCGCGGCCAGTCTCGCGGTCCTCGGACTCGCCGAGGAAACCGGCGGCTCGATCCAGAATCCCGCCTCGGCGCAGGGGCTCGTCGGCATCAAGCCCACCTTCGCGCTCGTGCCCAACACCGGGGTGGTCCCGCTCGCCGGCAGCACGCGCGACGTGGTCGGGCCGATCGCCCGCTGCGTGCGCGACGCCGCGCTGACCCTCGATGCCCTGGCCGGCTACACTGCCGCCGACCCGAAGACCGTGGCCGGGATCGGCCGCCGTCCGAAGGGCGGCTACGCCGCCAAGCTGTCCGACACGGCCCTGCGGGGCAGACGCCTCGGGCTCTACGGGCCGGGCTGGCGCGACCGGGCCCTCTCGGCGGAGACGATCCAGCACTACGCCCGGGCCCAGGCCGAGATCGCCGAACGGGGCGCCGCCCTGGTGGCTGACCCCTTCGCCGGAAGCGGCTTCGCGGACCTCGGCCAGCCCGTCGCCGGCCTCGATCACTACGATGCCCGGGGCATCGAGAGCGTGCTCTACGACCTCCATCACTATCTGCAACGGCTCGGTCCGCAGGCGGCCTACCGGACCCTCGCCGAATTCGACGCCGCCACGAAGGCGGAAGATCCCCTCGCACCGGGCGGCGTCCTCGACTGGATGAATCAGGTGCCGGCCTTCGCGGCCTGCCGCGCCGATCCCCTCGCCCCGCCGGATCTCTCGGATTTCCTGGCGGCACGCGAGCGGTATCTCGACGTCTTCACGACGGTCATGGCGGAGCACGGTCTCGACGCCCTGGTCTTCCCGCAGACCCGCGACGCGGTGCCGGCCCTGCACGGGTCGGAGACGATCCACGAGACGACCGTGTGCGAGATCAACATCGCCGGGCTGCCGGGCGTGGTCGTGCCAGCCGGCCGCTACGCCTCGGGCTCGCCCTTTTGCCTGATCTTCGTCGGACCGCTCTGGAGCGAGGCTGACCTCCTCGGGCTCGCCCACGATTACGAGCAGGCGACCCGCTACCGCCAGGCCCCCGACCTCAGGGCTTGAAGCGATAGCTCCCGCCGCGAACCCGGCGGGGGCTATCCGTCCGGGAGAGCCTCCGGATCGGCGGGATCGTCCCGGCGCAGCGCGACGCCGCTGGTGCCCTGGGCCAGCATCGCCCGAAGCAGCGCCTCCATCTGCCCGGCGGCCGCCTCGACCGCCAGGCCGCCCTCCCGGATGTTCGAGATGCAGTTGCGCCGCGCGTCGGGCAGACCCGGCGCCGGGCCGTACGTGACGTAGCAGCCCAGGCTGTCCGAGGCCGACAGGCCCGGGCGCTCCCCGATCAGCACGACCACGCAGCGCGCCCCGAGCCGCGCCCCGATCGGGTCGCCGATCGCCACGCGCCCCTGGCTGGCGACCACCACGGGCGCCAGACTCCAGCCGGCCCGCCGCACCCGCGCCGCCAGCGCCGCCGCCGCCGGCACCGCGTTCAGCGCGACCGCCGTCGCCGACAGCCCGTCCGCGATCACGATCGCCACGTCGAAGCCCGGCCCGCCGTGCCCGTCGAGCGCGGACGCGGTCCCCGGATCGAGGCTGCGGCCCCGGTCCGGACGGCGCAGGTACTCGGCCCGGTCGGACGCGGCCGAGCGGACCTCGACCGAGTCCAGGCCCTGCGCCCGCAGCCCTTCGCGGATCGCGGCCGCGTCCAGGGGCGTCCACACCGCCTCGCGGGCGCGGGCATGGTCGAGCCCGAAGGCCAGCGCCGCGCCGGTCGGCAGGCCGGCCCCGTGCGCGCCCAGCGCGACGCGCGCCTGGGTCAGCCCGCGCAGGTCGCGCAGCGTCGGCGGGCCCGGACGAGCCGGCCCGGCCGGCCCGGCCGGCTCGCCGCTCACGCCGCCCGCCCGGGCAGGAGCCGGGACGCCTCCGCCAGGGCCGGGGGCAGCGCGCCCGTCGCGCTGGCCAGCCGGCCCTGCCCGTCCGTGATGCCCACGGCCCGCAGCCACGCCTCGAATTCCGGGGCCGGACGGCGACCCAGGGTCTCGCGGGCGTAGACCGCGTCGTGGTGCGACAATGACTGGTAGTTCAGCATCACGTCGTCCGCCCCCGGCACCGTGATGACGAAGTTGACCCCGGCCGCGCACAGCAGGGTCAGGAGCGCGTCCATGTCCTCGCCGTCGGCATCGGCGTGATTGGTGTAGCAGACGTCCACGCCCATCGGCAGGCCGAGCAGCTTGCCGCAGAAGTGGTCCTCCAGCCCGGCGCGGATGATCTGCTTGCCGTCGTAGAGGTACTCGGGACCGATGAAGCCCACGACCGTGTTGACCAGCAGCGGGTCGAACTCCCGCGCCACCGCGTAGGCGCGCGCCTCCATGGTCTGCTGGTCGACGCCCCAGTGGGCGTCGGCCGAGAGCGCCGAGCCCTGGCCGGTCTCGAAGTACATGACC
>NZ_FOZY01000036.1:0-42203 GCF_900116245.1 Methylobacterium sp. yr668
GCCCAGCAGATGACCGCCACCGCCCAGGAGACCGCATCCCAGTCGACCACCGTGGCCGCGGCCGCCGAGGAGGCGTCGACCAACGTCAACACGGTGGCTGCCGCCGCCGAGGAGCTCGGCTCGTCGGTGCAGGAGATCGGCCGGCAGGTGCAGGGATCGGCGCAACTCGCCCAAGCCGCGGTCGGCGAGGCCGACCAGACCGCCCACCTCGTCCAGGCGCTCAGCCAGAACGCCGCGCGGATCGGCGACATGGTCGGGATGATCTCGGGCATCGCCGGCCAGACCAACCTGCTGGCCTTGAACGCCACCATCGAGGCGGCGCGCGCCGGTGAGGCTGGTCGCGGGTTCGCGGTGGTGGCCTCCGAGGTGAAGGCGCTGGCCGAGCAGACCGCCAAGGCGACCGAGGAGATTGCCCGCCAGATCGGCGAGGTTCAGGGGGGGACCGCGCAAGCGGTGTCGGCGATCGCCGGCATCACCGGGCGGATCCGCGAGATCGACAGCGTGGCGACGTCGATCGCGGCGGCGGTGGAGCAGCAGGGCGCGGCCACGCAGGAGATCGTCCGCAACGTGGCGCAGGCCTCAGCGGGCACGAACGAAGTGACGGGCAACATCGCCGGCGTGGCGCAGGCGTCGGAGGAGACGGGGGCTGCGGCCGGTCAGGTCCTGTCGGCGGCCTCGGAGCTGTCGCGGCAGTCCGAGCATCTCGGCGCAGAGGTCGGCCGCTTCCTCGCAACCGTGCGCGCGGCCTGAGATGGCCATGGTCGAGATCCTCGCCCTCCCGGTCCGGCCTCACGGCACGCACCAGTTCGACCGGCTGCACGCGGACTTAGCCGCCGCGCACGAACGTGGCACGGATCTTGGCTCCCGAGCCCCCCACATCCAAGCAGGTGGCGACAGGCTGCTCGAACTGACTTGCGCCTTGGAACGCGCGCTCGAGGATCTAGACCTCTCGCTGGTCGAGCTCGGTCTCCAGGATCCGGACACGCGTGAAGCCCTGCGAGGCTTCGTCGTCAAGGCGGAGAGCCTCGCCAGCACCGCGCAGAGCTTCGCGAGCGCCGCGCAGGCCCTCACCGTCCCAGCGCAGCGGTTTCCGGCCGGTCCCTGACTGCGCCTGCGACTTCGGGCCGGACATGGGACCGACCCGTCATCCGATGGAGGCCGCCTTGGGCAGGCTGTTGTTGATCTCTGACGACCTGCCCCGGACCGGCCGCCTCGCGCGGTCCCTCGGCCCGACCCGGCGCTGTACCGTCCAGGACCTGTACGACGACAGCCTACCGTCGGTGCAGCCGGATCTGATCGTCGGCGACGTCGCCCAGCTTACCTCCGAGGCGATCGCGCGCCTGCGGCGGATGCTGGAGCCGCTGCGCGCGGCCGGCGCCCCCTTCCTGTTCCTGACCCACGGCAACGCCGCCCGTGCTGAGGCTCAGGCTCGACTCCTCGCTCCGACCGACATCTTCCCGGCCCTGACCATGCTCGAGCGCCTGCTGGCCCGGATCGACCGGCTTCTGGAGGTCGGTGGCTCCGCCGTCGCTGCCCGAATGGCGGACGAGGCCCGGCAGTTCTTCGACCAGACCTTCTTCTCCGGCCAGCTGGTCACGCCCGAGCTCGCGAGCACCGGCACCGGCCTGATCGCCCGAGCCGTGCAGCATTGTGGCATCCGCGACTGGATCGGGGCGGTACAGCGCTTCGACGAGGCCACGCACCGGCACTGTCTGATCGTTACAGGTCTCGCTGCCGCGTTCGCCACCAAGCTCGGGTTTGCCGATCTGGACAGCTACCGCCTGACCAAGGCCGCGCTGCTGCACGACGTCGGCAAAACCCGGATCTCGACCGCGATCCTGAACAAGCCCGGGCGGCTCACCGACGCGGAGATGACGGTGATGCGCACGCACGCAGCGCTGGGCTACGACATGCTGGTGGATAGCGGCTTCTCGCCGGAGATGCTGCAGGTGGTCCGCTCGCATCACGAGATGCTCGATGGCTCCGGCTACCCGGATGGGCTGCGGGCACCTGAGATCCCGGACCTCGTCCGGCTGGTAACGATCTGCGACATTTACGGCGCGCTGATCGAGCGGAGGCCCTACCGGGCACCGATGCCGGGCGGGGAGGCCTACGGGATCGTGCAGTCTATGACGGGACGGCTCGACCCTGATCTAGTCATGGCATTCCGCCCAGTGATGACCACGTTTGATCCGGCCGGCACTGCTGCAGCCTAGGATCGGAATTGAGTGGGACAGCGACGTCCGCTTCGATGCGCTTGCTGCTCCAGAGCGGACCGCCAGCTTTCCACCCATCCCGGACATTCGTCCTACAAGCCGCGATGTCCGGAAATCGAACGTATTTCCGACAATGAGACGGACCGGCCGATGAGTGGCCTGAAACGGCCCCTCTTTTGTCGGATAAACGTGTCGGCCTTTCTATTGCCGGAGAAACGTAGCTGTAGCACTGTCCCGACATGCTCGTCGGATATGCCCGCGTCTCGACTCAGGATCAGAACCTCGACCTCCAACGTGACGCGCTCACACGCGCCGGCTGCGAGCGCCTGTTCGAGGAGAAGAAGTCCGGCAAGGCTGGCACCAAGCGCCCCGCCTTCGAGGCGGCGCTGGCGTTCCTACGTCCAGAGGACGTGCTCGTCGTCTGGAAGCTCGATCGCCTCGGCCGCTCGCTGGTGGAGATGATGCGTACGATCGACGGCCTGCGGGTGAAGGAGGTCCACTTTCGCTCGCTCACCGAGCAGTTCGACAGCGCCACCGCCCACGGCCGCTTCGCCCTGCAGATGCACGGCGCCATGGCCGAGTACTTCCTTGACCTCAATCGCGAGCGCACGATGGAGGGCCTCAAGGCGGCTCTCGCCCGCGGCCGCAAGGGGGGCCGGCCGAGGAAGCTAAAGGAGGCTGACCTCGAGGCGGCCCGGGCCATGCTGGCGGCGGGCACGATCAGCGTCGCTGAGATCGCCAAGCGGCTCGGCGTCAATCGCGACACCTTCTACAGCTACTTCCCCCGTGCCCGTGCCAACAGCGTGGCCGCAAAGGGCTGAGCACCCGGCCTGTCGGAGCCCACCCTCCTTCTGCTGCTGACGGGGTCAGCTGGCAGCCCGCAGGCGCCCCTGCCCGCCCCAGAGCCTGATAGCCGGAGCAACATGCCGATCAGCCCCCGTCAGCTCACCGCCTCCTTGCTTGCCGCCGACCACATCGCTGATCGGCATTTGATCGCCGCCTTCGTCGCCCAGGCCGCAACGCAGCCGGCGCCGAACCCGTTCCCGGAAACCAGCGTCGGCGCCGTCTCTCAGGTCTGGCGACAGCGGACCGCGGAATTCCAGTCGTTCGCCGTTGAGGTGGCGGGCCTCACCTGCCTGCTCACGACCTTGTCCGACCTCAGCCTCGACGAGCCGCTGATGCAGGAGATCCTGCGGGCCGGGCCGCATACGGTGAACGTGTTCCACCGCGGCGATGGGTGCCGGATCGTCGGGGCTGTGCTCTACGGCAAGCCGGGCGTCGCCCTGCCGGTCCTGCCGATACCGCGCGCGAGGCGTCCGGGCTCGGTACCGCGCTCACGTGCTCGCGTCATGCACGGCCAGCTCGACCTGTTCACGCAGACCGGCACCTGATGGTCGACCCGGATCCTACGGGGTCTGTAGTGATGGCGCAGGTCCGTGCCCGGCGCTGAGGGGTTTCGCCTGGAGCAGCTCCAGCATGGCTTTGCTCGGCTTGAACGCGACTCTGCTCTTCGCCGGCACCGTGACGACGGCTTGGGTTCGCGGGTTGTGGCCTATCCGCCCTCGGTGACGTCGAACTGCGGAGGTGCCGAACTGTCCTCAAGGCCAAGCTGTGGCAGGCTTACCGGAGCAGGCGCCGGCACGGCTATTACGGTGGCTACATCACGGAGTCGCCCTACAGGGTGACGGTTCCCAACTCCGGTCACTGGCATGTCGCCATCGATCTCGGCGGCTACGCGGGAAGCGTGCGGGCCGGGGTCCGGGTGCTGGGTTGAGGGGTGCCGATGCGCAAGCTCAGACCCCTCCATCCGCCACGTCCGCCCAAGCCCATCGACCGGTTGCAGAACTTGAAGACGCTCCGGCCGCTCGGGGCGACGAAATGGGTGAAGGCGCATTGGCGCTACGACTACAACCGACGCGCCTGGGAATGGATGCTCGGTCACTGGAGCAAGTGACGCTCCCGGACGAGCCCGGACCGCCATAACGGTTCGGGCCTTTCCAGACTAATCTATATATAATAACATCTTTTGTTCTCCTATTCAGACCTTCAAGCGATCGTGTCATCCCCATCGCGAGGCAATGGCGACAATATCGCATCGGTGAATGATTTATCGAAGTGATTTAAGAACGTTTCAACCAAATGGCCGTGATAATATCCATATGCTTCTACGCTAACGTTTTTGTCTTTTGGTCTAACTATGTTGAGTTTTAACTGCCCGTTTTCGATTTTAGCTTTAAAGAATGCCAGATTTCTCCAATTAGAAGATTTGTGTGTATAGTGCACGCCGTCACTCAGCTTTTCCCATGTCGTGATTTTCCCTTTCGGCTCAGTCTGCGCGATACGGCTATCGAAATTCTTCAAGAGATCCGACGGATTATTCGTCTTGAAATAAACAGCCATCTTACATCTCCGTAATCGTCAAATATCTTCTAGGTCCTAGCCGCGACGCGTGCGGCGGTCCTGATGTCTTCAATGCGCGCGCCCAGCGCGTTGAGGGACAGGCGCATGTCGTTGAAGACCGGAGCCTCCTTTCTGGGATCGGAGATCGTGAGGAGGGCAGTGAAGGGCACACCATCGATCGGCATGCGCTCTCCCGCCCGCGTCAGGTATTCCACGAAGAGGCGCCAGTTCGACGATCTGCCGACCCCGATCGGCATCGTCTTGGAGAACACCTTCACCGGGCTCCACTTGAGGCCATGCTCGATGCGTTCCGCCTCCATGGTCCGGCGCTCGGCCGCGCCGGGCAGGTAGACGGGATCGAGCCGACCTCTCCAATGCGGGACCCCATCCCCATCGACTTCTTCTTGCTGCAAGGCCGCGTCGATGTTCACGCGCACGAACTCCGAGCCGAAGCGCGTATCCAGCGGCGGTGTCGAGACCAGCGTCAGGCGCGCGGCACCTCGGCACTTACCCTCCGGCGTGACGAGGGACGTGGGCCAGGCGAAGCGGAACGAGATCTCCTGGTCAGGGCGGATGCGGGTGGCGAACACCAGGGTGATCTGGTGGTCACCGCCGTTGAGGATCTCATCGGCCGAGGGCGGGACGCCGAAGCCGGCGAGATCTCTCGCCACCGCCGAGAGCCGCTTGCCCGCCAACACGTCCGGCATGCGCGCGTGGTGCAGAAGCAACCCGGTTAGGGTCTCGCGCGAGACCTCGCCCTCGATGCTGTGCTCCAGAACGGCCGCGGTCTTGGCCACGAGAGGTGACGCGTAGCTCGTCCCGCACCCATCGACGATCGCACCGTTCGGCGTGATGGAGTAGAGGCCGTGCCCCAGGCGGCCGTGAGGGGAGCCTGACCCGCCGATGTGGGCAAGGTCCGGCTTGACGCCGGCCCGCAGCCCGGGTCCCCGCCGCGAGTAACGCGCTGGGGCGAAGGGGATGACGTTCGGCAAGCCTGGCGGGTTGAGCGCCGCGATCGACACATTCCGGGTGCTTTCGGCAGGCATCAGGATGCCGTCGTTACGGGCGTTCGCGAGCCCGACAAGTGCCTGCGTCTCATCGGCGGGCCACTCAGGACGCAAGTTCTGCGGGGCGATGTTGCCGGCCGAGATGAAAAAGATTGCGTTGTGAGTTGTCGCGATGTCGTCCAACTGCTTGGCGAAGGAGCCATAGCGGGTTGGTGTAGCAGGCAATTGTACGTTCAAGCTCATGTTGAAGACGCGCACATTGTGCTGCGCCTTCGCATCGGCGACGGCGTAGTCGATCTCCTGAAAGAATTGCTCGATCCCGTCCGGGTAATAGCTCGGGAATGCGCCGTTGGCGTTAGTGTCAGGCAGGACGGCAAGATCGACGATCTCGGTTCCGTCAGGTTCCGGACAAACGTTGGGGTTCAACAAGCTGCCTGCCACCGCTAGGCCGCCGATGAATGAGCCATGGTCCGCGTCGATGTGCTCGTCGCTGAGAACGTCCCATCGACCGATGATCCAGTCGGCGAGAGCGTCGCCAACGCCACCGTCAATGATGCCCATCTTAGGATACGTGCGGCGAGCGTCGCGCGTAGGGAGGGTGACGTTGTTCGGCCGGCCGGCGGTAGGCCCGGCGCTCTCCTGGCGCCCCAGGCGACCACCGACAGTGGTCCGTGTGATGATGGGCGGGAGTTCGACGCGACGCACCAGAGGATGCTTGTCGAGGAATGACAATAGGCGTCGGTGACGGCTCATATCGGCGTCGAACGGCGCCAGCTCCCTACCGCGCCGACGGTCAACCTGTTGCGGACGAGCGAGCTGGACCATCGCCGGCGCGGCAGTCTGCGCCACGCGCACCGCGATCTGAGGGTCCTCGTGTTCCCCGCGCGGCAGCCTGTAGACGCTGAGTCCCTGGCCGATCGCGGTGAGGCCCTCGATGAAGGTCCTATAGAGCTGCCGGCGAGCTTCCCCTTTGGCATCCCAAGTTTCGTGGGGCGGAGGGACCTCGAACAGCTCCACCTGGTAGCTGCTGCCGGTGACCGGGTTAGACAGCCAAGTGACGGCCGCCTCGACCGAGAAATCGCGACGGTCTTCGGGGCCGTACAGCTCGATGCGCTCGACGGCGCCGGTCTCGCTTTTCAACGATGTCGGGTGCGGCACCTGCCGTCCGGTTTTTTCGTCAAGCTTGGTGCGCGTGAACTCCTCCGCCCGCGCGATCTCCCGGGCGATCGCCTCCAGCACCGGAAGCGTCGCCTCGAAGTACAGCTCGCCGAGGTCGCCGCCTCCGACCAGGGTGATGCGTTCCGGTTTGAAGAGCGCCCGAAAGGGGCGGTGGCTCTTAGCCCACGCGTCGCGCCGGAGGATCACCTTGATAACGCCCATAGGGCCCTGCGGCTGGTCGCGGATGATCGCCCCCACCGTCGCCAACTGCGTGATCAGCATGCGCTTGTGAGCCCGGAACTCGGCGTCGCGGTGCGCGAAGAAATCTCGCCGGGGCCCACCGCCCCCGACGTCCCTCTTCTGCTCGAAATCCTCGGTGTTCAGGATGATCTGGATCGGGCCGGCCATCACACCCCCTGTCACGCCATAGCCGCATGCTGCAACGAAACGACCATAACACGCAACAAACGGCGTTTACAACGCAACGAAACTATGTGAAACGATGTTCTTATAACGTTCCGTCGCAACGGTGATCCAAATGGAACATTTCCCGATCGTCCAGGCGCTATGCCGTGCGGCACTCGCGCAGCCTACCCCTGCCATCCGCAAGCAGATCGAGCGGCTGCGGGACGCGATCGCTAAAGAAGGCGACTCGAAGTCCTCCGGGGCCCTATCGAGTCTGCTCACAGCGGCCGATCGCAACGTAGAAATGGCACCAAGTCGAATTACAGCCTCTCGGGCTCAGATCCCGGGAGAGATTTTGACGCGCAACACGCCAGTCCCGGTAGATAGAGAGACATCTGCACCGCTGGCAGAATTTGTTTTTCCGGAAGAAACTAATACACATGGACCAATATTTGAGAATGCCATCCATCAGGCAATAAATTCTTTGATTGAGGAGTGGAACAATTTCGATAATCTGGCTGCTGTCGGCGTGCATCCGTCACGAAGTTGCTTGATTTATGGATCGCCTGGGACAGGTAAGACACGCCTCGCCATGTGGATGGCCTCAAAGCTCAGCCTCCCTGTTGTTCTGGTGCGTATAGACGGTCTGATATCGTCTTTCCTTGGTACCACAGCGAGGAATATTGGAAATCTTTTTGCATTTTCAAATAGATATCGGTGCGTTCTTCTTCTGGATGAATTCGATGCTATTGCCAAACTTAGAGATGATCCTCAAGAAGTTGGAGAGATAAAGCGCGTCGTGAACGCATTGCTGCAAAATCTCGATACACGCCGTGATATTGGTATCACCATTGGCATTACAAATCATCAAAATCTGCTCGATCCTGCAGTCTGGAGACGGTTTGAGGTACAACTACACATCCCAAAGCCGGATTTTGATACTAGAATGAAGCTGGCAGAGAATTTCATGCACCCTGTCCCAGCTCCGCGCACTCACGTGAAGCTAATCGCTTGGTTTACTGAGGGAGCAACCGGGGCTGAAATTGAAGCTGTCGTTAGGACATACAAGAGAGCAGCTGTCATGAAAGATAAAGAAGGAGGAAAATTGATAGATACATTGCGCCAGTTTGCCATTTTGAACAGTGCTCGCCTTGATCCGGCACGGAGAGAGCTTCTGTTCACCGAGCCTGGCAATCTATTTCGAGCACTGAACCAGGATGAAAGACTGAAATTGTCATACGAAGATATCGGCGATATGGCTGGTAGAGACAAATCATCCATCAGTCGAGCTGTGGCAAAGGTCTAGCGAAGAATACTGTCTAGACACGTGAGATCTCGGACGCTTGGTCGGCGAGACGGATCCTCTTGGCAACCTTTGCGATCGTGGCGCGGCTGGCCCCGGTCGTAGTGCTAATCGTCGACCAGGACATCCCCGCCCCTAGCATGCGCGAGATCCCGGCGTTGCGCGCTACGTCCTCCGCACGGCCCTTGTAGCGGCCCTCCGCCTTCGCCCGCGCCTGCCCTCGGCCTGCCGGCGGCGGCGGTCGTCGTAGTCCTTGCGCGCCACCGCCGCGAGCATGTCGAGCAGCATCGCGTTGACCGCCTCAAACATCCGGGTGGTGAACGCGTCCGTCTCGCCCGTGGCCATGCTCCACGAGGTCGGCAGGTCGAGGGCCACGACAGCGGACTCATCGACCTGGCCAGCGGTGGGCCGACTGGCGAAGCCGACGACCGCGGCGAATGCCTGGCCGCCATCACCGCCACCGTGCGAGCTTTGCAGGGGCAGGGCAAATCGTCCGGCTCTATCGTCGCCGCGCTTGCGATAGCCACGGTTGAAGGTGGACCCTAAGCGCCTGCCGCCGCGTTAGACCGCGTGAAATTCGGTGGAACACCGCCTGTCACAAAAGCCGCCTGTTGACCGCCCGCCCGCCCATTTTTCGTGCTCCCCGCGAGTTGCCGGGATGGCCGTGCAGCCTACAATAGCCATGCTTCGCGAGTTGCCGCGACGCCAACAAAGGGCAGGGTGATGGAGATGAGTCCCGATCTCGTGATGGATGGGTTGCGGGGCCTCGCCGCGGTGCTCAGCATCGGCTCGTCGGTCAAGAACCTGTCGCAGAAGAACCAGCTGCAGCCTGCTCAGGCGCTCGAAAAATTCAAGGAGACCGCGACCCCCGAACAGCTGAAACAGCTACAGGATCCGCAAGTGGTTCAATCCACGATCGGGATGATGGTCATTACCCAGAGACTGTTGTCCCAGCTGGCCGACGAGGCCGATAAGTGCGAACGAACCTACATTGAGGCCAGGGGCAGGGCCAAGACCGATCGCGCCCTGGACGAGGCCAAGGAGAAGGCCCAGAAGTGCATGTGCCGCGTCCTGCGGGACATCAGGGGCCACAACAACGGCAATCTGCCCGGCCAGATTTTTGAGGATTGGTGGGACGCCTATCAGTGCCCCTGATACCGTTTATGATAACCCAGGCTTGTGCAGGTCGCCGCCGGCCTGCCGAGCCTTGCTCTCGATCTTGTGGAATTGATACGGGACGTCATAGTTGAGGAGTTCGTCGAGCGATAGATTGTCGACTGCGAAGCTGCTCATTCCCGGCCCTGAAACTTCCAGGCGGCATGTATCGTCATCCTTGAAGGAAACGTACACGCCAAAGATTTTATTAATATTCTGGACGATCCAATAGACTGTGACGATCGTGCCCGGGTTGGCTGTAGTGCCGCCCGTGATACTTGGCTCCCTCAGGGCAGAACCGATTTTTTCCAGGAAAGCCTTGGCGTTGTTGACCGAAGTCGCGACCCGGGGGTCATGGTCGTTACGTTCCCACGGCTCCGCCCCCGTGACATGGTGGGCTCGCGTCTCCAGTCTTTCCAGCAAGTCGGAGTTCATCGTAATGACCTTTGCCAGATATCATCTCATGCGCAAGTTGTTTCCAATAAGTTAATGTGAGTTATGCCCGAGTATCTATAGGCCTTGAAGGATGGACTGTAGCAGAACCCCTTGCCGAGCTCTGTCACTAGGACGACACAGCCGAGCATAGAAGGACGCGTTAGATCCAAGGGCAGGTGGTGCATTCGCCACGCCGACGCAGCTTGCATCTTGATCGCGCGGCTCCGGCCATTGGGCGGCGGTTCGCGCTGGAGGCGATCGTTCAAGACTCATGTCCCGCTCCGGTCGACGCAGGCACGTTCCCTATCAGAGATAGAAGCGGGACGCGAAAGACCACGGGTCGCACTACGTGGCGTTGGCTGACACCGAACGCAAGCAGGCTTCTGGCCGGGCTGCCCGGAACGCGCCGCGGCGGACCCACAACAGCTTGCCATTTGTTCTTTTTTTGTTCTACGCTAGCAATATGCCACACCGGTCAGCCCGCACTGAGGGCTCCTCGTCCCCACGCTCTATATCAAGCTGATCAATCCTGCACGGATGGAACGAGATAGAGGCCTTGGCGGGCACATTCGCCCGTGGAGAGCGAAACCAGCCGCACATACTCGCCCTCACGACGCAGCTCGAGAGTGCCGAATTCACCGGACGGATCCGTCGCCCGCAGCCGCCCCGGTCCGACGGTCCGCCCCCGAAACACCTTCCGGCAGGTGCGCACGGAGGCTGCGAGCTTCGGGTTCGAACCGACGGCTTCGATCCGCCATCCGCTGCCATCGCGCTTGGCATGGATCGCGATCCAGTCCTGTGCCGGCGCACCGGCGGGGACATCGAGGTAGGCGTACTGCGCCTCGAACTCGCATCTTCGGGTGAAGTCGCCGTCCGCCGCGGACGCGGCGTGGCTTAGCAGGATCGCAGAGAGGCTGAGGGCGCTGATACAGAGGCCTCCTCCGGAACCGAGGAGCCGGTTGAAAGCGCCACTCGGGCAAGCACGATGGACGGTCATATCCGAATGACCTCATCCCGGCGCTTCGGACCATCGCCTTGCGCTTCGGAGCCGAAGAACTCGTCGTGGCGGAGCCGCGCCGTACCGATCGAGTAGACCAGCTGCAGCAGCCCGAGCAGCAGGAAGGGGATGCCGACGAAGACGAACGCTGTGAGCGCGCCCTGGACGATGTTGTGAATGGCCGCTGTGACGCGGACCTGCGCAGCGTCGTAGCCCCACCGCCCGTCGCTGCGCCGGATGCCGAACAGCTGGCGGATCGTCGCCGTCTTCAAGCGAGCGGCATCGAAATGAAACCGGCCCTGGACGCCTTCGTGCAGGAGGCTGCCGACCTCGTTCAGCACGACGACGTCGTCGGCCCGCAGGATGCGCCCGTCCTGCCGTTCGATCTCGATGTAGGCGTAGCGTCTTCCCTGGAGGCTGAGCTCCGACTGACCCAGGGCGATCACGGTCCCGGAACATGTGGTGGTGGTCATAGAAAGGCTCCCGGCTTCGAAGGGAGCCTAGGGGCGGCCGCTTAATGCTACTTAAAAGCTGTCGCTATAAAGTCTGCATCGTGGCCCTTTGGCTGCGTGAAGCGCACACACAAAGGTCCGCTGCGCGACGTTCTGGCCAAGAACATGCGCCGCCTCCGGGCAGACCGTTCCCTCAGTCAGGAAGCTCTTGCCGATGTGTGCGGGATCCACCGCACGTATATCGGTGGCATCGAGCGATCCGAGCGGAACGTTTCGATCGATAACATCGCGCGTATTGCCGACGGGCTTAGTATCGACCCTTGGCGTCTGCTGAAGGACGACTAGTCAGATCAAGTGCTGCCTACGCCACTTACTTCCAGGCGCGTTCCCTATGGAGGCAAGGGCTTCGATCGCATTCGTACGCCATCCATAGGATGGGGTCCCTGGCCCCTGAGCTATGACTGCCCTGGCCATTGAGCGATCATGCGTGATCCAGGACCACCCTCACCGCTCGATCTGGTGACCCCGCTCACGTTCGGGTAGCGGATCGGGGCGACCGAGGTGGCGGGCAAGCTCGTCGACCAAAGCACGCGTCGCCCGGGCCGGTGCCTGTGTCAGACGACGCCCGTAGGCATCCACCAGCCGCCACGTCGGCACGATGATCTGCTCGACGCCGAGCCACGCCATCGCCTCACGTAAAAGCCGCGCTGCGCGCATCACGCGCGGCACATCGACCCCTTGGCCGATGGGCTCGCGCGTTCCGAGCGATCCATCCCGCACGAACGCCACCCGGTCCGTGGCGTGGTCAACCACGTTGACCTTCTCACTGTAGGTCCGCGCCTCGCGGAACAGGCGCTCCAGTACCATCGCGTCGGTGGACGGAATTCGCGCATCCTCTTGCCGCTGCCGGCACAAGGCGTCGAGCCGGTCGCGCTCGACCACCACCCTGGCCTCGTGCCGGTGCCGGGTCAGGCCGACATAGACTTCCCGCGCGTCGGTCGCCGCCCCGACGTACATCACCGCCGCGGAGGAGGTCCGGCCCTGCGCCGCGTAGGCCGTGCCCGCATAGGCATGCACGATCCTGGGCGGCGGCCGCTTCCGGCCGAACCGCGGCTGTTGCGCCAGATCCGACCATGCCGCCTCGAACACGCGACCATCCTCCAGCGCCAAGTGCAGGCGTGCTCCTCCCTCCGGCTCGGCCGTGATCGCCTCAACCCGGGCGCGATTGCCGTTGCGCAACCCGAGATGCGGGAGGCTCTCACCGAAGCGGAGGGCGTCACCGACAGCGAGCGCGAGCGGCACCGGCCTGTCGTCACGGTCGCGCGCTGGCAGGGTGACCACATCGGGACCGAGGCGTCCCTCTGTCCGCAGCACGGCCCGCGCCCGTGCATTCAGGGCTGCGGCGTCGGCGTTGCGCCGGGTCACGATCAGCACGTCCTCGCCGTGCGCCGCGCGCTGCTCGCTCCAGACCGCGAGCACGCGCGCTTGCGCGGCCTCGGCGCCGGCGACCAGCTCGATCCGGTCCTGGCCTGCATAGGCGCGCAGGGCCGCCTCGACCTCGCCCCGCGCCATCAGCACCGAGGCGGCGCGCTGCCACTCCACCGTCTGCCGGCGGACCTGTTCGAGCACCGCCGAGCGCCCGACCACATCGGCGACCGCCCGCAGAGCGCTCGCGCCCCCGACCGAGGCGAGCTGCCGCCGATCGCCGATCAGGACCACCTTCGCCCCGGCCGACCGGGCCGCGCTCAGCACGGCTTCCAGGTCGCGGGTCGCGACCATCCCAGCCTCGTCGACCAGCACCAGGGTATCGGCGTCTAGCACCGCCGGACGGTCGGGACGTTTGGCGGTATCCGGACCTGCCGTCAGCGTCCGGTCGTGGCGCCAGCGCGCGATCGCCTGCGCCGGGATCCCGGTCGAGCGCCCGAGCTCGTCGGCCGCCACCCACGACGGGGCGAGGCCGATCACCCGGAGACCGGAACCGCGGGCGGCGGCCACCAGGGCGGCCGCCGTCGTGGTCTTGCCGGTCCCCGCACCGGCCTGCAGCAGCGACACCCCGTCCCGACCCGCGGCGTGGCGCACGGCTTCGCCCTGCTCAGCGCTGAGGTGAGGCGCATGCTCCAGCGCATCCTCGACCGCCTCGAGCGTGATCCAGGTCCGCTCCAGGGGACGATCGGCGGCGCGCAGCATTGCGGCCTCGCAGGCGGCGATGCCCGGGCTGGTCCAGCACGCGCTGGCACCCGGCACCATCGCGGCGTCGGCCAGCGGCAGCAGCGCGCCATCCCGCTCGAGCTGGGCGAGCTCCGCCTCCACGGCGTCGACCCCGATACCGGTGAGGCCCGCAACCTCCAGGGCGTGCTGGAGCAGATCCTTGCGCGCCACGACGCTCTCGTGCCGGAACAGGGCCGAGGCGGCGCGTGCCACTGCGCCGTCGCCGGGGATCTCGGGCGGGTCGAACGGGGCTTCCCGCTCCCGACCGCGCTCGGCGGCCATCGCCAGGGCGGGGTCGCGTTCGGGGTGCCGCGCGGCCAGCCACGGATCGATCGCGCAGGCGGCGAGCTCCTCCCGCCAGCGTGCCTCCAGCTTCGGCCCGGTCGGCAGCTCCTCCTTGCCCCGGCGGGTCGCCAGGGCGGCGATCTCGCGCTGGGCGCTGCTGGCGCCCGTGCCCGCATAGGCGAGGATCTGCTCCGAGCGCTTTGAGAAAGCCTCGAGCAGCGTCTCCGGCAGGCCGGCGACCTCCCACTGCCCGCGCCCAGCCTCGCGATACTGCAGGCCGAACCGCTCGCGAAGCCCCTCGGCCAGGGCCGCCCTGTATGCCGCTCCCACCCCGAGCTGGGCAGCGTATAACCGCTCGGGCTCGATGGTCAGGTGCGTCAGCGACTTGTACCGACCGGCGCCGGCATCTTCAGGCGCAGCGGCGACGTTGATGAATACGCAGTGTGTATGAATATTCGGGTCGCCCTCACGAGTTGTATAGTGGTCGAACCGACCGACGATCAGGTCGCGCGGGCGATGCTGCTCCGTTCCGCCAGCGCCGGTCCGGACGGTGATGAGCCCCTCCGCGGTGACAAAACTCAGCGCCCGCTCGACCGCGGCGCGATGGGCGGCCTCTATCGCCGCGCGCTGCTCAGGCGTGCCGGCCATCCAAAGGATGGAAATCGATTTCCCGGGGGTCATGGTGCAGTCGACGCCCGCCCAGTGACCCGGGCCGGCACCACGGACCAGCGGCTTGCCGGTGCCTGGATGGATCCCCGCACACAGGTTGCGGAACGAGGCGGCATCGATCGCCGCTCCGTGACGCACGACCGTCCCGCCGCTGCTCCACCAGACACCGCCGCCGTCAGAGAGGTAGTAGTTGTCCCGCTTGTCGGGTTTGGCTTCGCGCTGGCTGTCCTGGGTATAGTACGCCGCGGCAGGTGAGCCGGCACCGAGCCGGTGCAGCGAGGCGGTCACGGCGCCGGATCGGCGACGCCATCATCCTTGCGGAGGCGGCAGACCTTGGACAGGTCGATGCTGGCCGATGGCGCGCCGAGTTCGCCGACAGCCTGGGCCATCTCAAGGATGGCGCCGTCGACCTGCTCCAAGCGCTCGATCAGAACGCGGTGACGGATCGCCACCTCCAGGTTCTGGACGACGCACTCGGCAGCCAGACTCTCAGCGGACCAGCCGCGCTCGGCCGCAGCGGCCCGCAGCCGGGCGGCGAGCGCCGCCTCGAGGGTGACGGTGAGCTTGACCTCCTGGGCCATCGGCGTACCTGCTGCGCGCGGATCGGGGCGGCAGCCGTGGCACGGCCGAGGCGGGCGGGCGAGGCCCGCGCCGCCGCGCGGTTAACGCCGGCTCACTTCAGTGCGTGAGGTGTGACCCATCTCGACCATGGTCTTTTAACGGCAAACCCAATGGCAAAGGCTGGCAGCCCTGGCAGGGCGCCACGGCCAAGCTGCCGTTAACCCCAGGCCGGGCAACGCTGCCGGCCATGACCCTCGATCCCAAGCGCCTCGCCCGGGACGCCAAGCGCGTCCAGGCAGCGCGTCCCGCCGGCGGCATCGGCCGGGAGACCACCGGTGTGACCCGCGCCGTGCGCGATGGCCTGCCGATGATCCGCCAGTTGCGCGAGAGCGGCATCACCTGGGCGGCCATCGCTGCGGCGATGAGCGCCCAGGGTGTCACCCAGGGTGCAGGAAAGCCCCTGACGGCGTCCCGTCTGACCGCCATCGTCGGTCAGGTCGAGGCGCAGCTGCGCCGACAGGCCGAGCAGGCCGCCGTTCGCCGCGCACGTCCCGATCTCGCCGACGCGAAGCCGCCGCTCGCCGGCGAAACCGATGCCCCGGCGCCGGTCGCTCCGGTCCCGTCCACTCCGTCACCCGTCCTCGACCGCCCCGCACGCGCCAGCGAAGAGGCGATCCGGCGTGCGGGCCTCGACTCCCTGCACAAGCTCCTGAAGAAGGCCTGACCCGATGCCGCGCATTCTCCTCGTCGCCCAGGACAAGGGCGGCTCCGGCAAGACCGTGCTGGTGCGCGCGCTCGCCGAATGCCTGCCCGCCGCCAGCCTGATCGAGATCGAGGCCGGCCGTCGCTTGGTCGAACTCGACGACCGGCTCACGTTCTTCCCGGTCCGCGCCGAACGCGGCGAGATCAACCGCACCGGCGGCGCGGCCGCGCGCGCCGAGTTCGACGGTGTGCTCAACGCCATGGCCGCCGCCGAGGGACCGGTGATCGTCGATGTCGGGGCCAACACCGCCGGCTCGCTCCTGCCGCTGATCCGCGAGGCGAGCGGGCGCTACGGCCGGCGCGGCATCACCTTCGCCCTGCTCGTCGTGATCACCAGCGAACCCGGCGCCCTCGCCAACGCCCCCGTCCTCCTCGATCTCGCCGCGCCGTTCGCGGCCGCGCGGTTCGTGGTCGAGAACCAGGTCGAGGGCCCGGTCGATCCGGCCGCCCTGAAGGGGCTGGGCAAGGGCATCACCCTCGGCCGGCTGGAGCGGCTCAGCCTCGATGCGCGCGCCAACGAGCTCCTGCAAAAGGGCGGCCTGCGGTTCATCGGCGAGGACCTCACCGGGGCCGAGGATAACCTCGCGGCACAGTTCGGCTTCGCCGAGGCCGGCCGCATCATCGAGGATCTCACGGCGTTTCGCGCCCGGGCGATGGCGGCCGCCGCCCCGGCGGCGGCGTGGCTGGAGGGCTGATCCCGTGGCCCGTCCCCCCGCTACCGTGCAGGATCGGCTGCGAGCGGCCAAGGAGGCCGAACGCGCGGCCGCGCGCCGGGTCCGGGAGGCGAGCCGGGCGCGGCTGACCGAGTTGCTGCGGCTCGCGCCGCGCGAGCGCCTGACCCATCTCGACGACCCGGCCCTGACCGGTCCCGACCGGGTCAGCCTGCGCCGCTCGATCCAGGCCGCATTTGCCAGACCGCGGCGGCGTTGGTGGCCGCAGGGCCGGCTCCTCGCACGCGGTCGCCGCCTCGGTGTCGCACTGCTGCGTGGCGCCTTCCATCCGGCCGTCCTGGTCCTCCTGGTGATCGCAGGAGGCTGGTTCGAGCTCGCCCGCCGGGCCACGCCGCAGGTCGGACGCTCAGTGTATCCGCTGACCACCATCCTCACGCGACCGGATGGCTCGAGGATGTCCTACACGTTCCCGGTCAAGACCTGGGTCCCGGTCGAACACCTGGAAGGCGACCTCGCTTGGGTCCGGGTCTGGGATGAAAGGCAAGGCTACCTGTACGGCGCGGTCTGGCGCTCCGACTTCAATCTGTCGCCCACCCGCTGATCCGAGGAGCGCATATTCACCATCCCTCCCAGTTCATACACCGCACTATTGGCTTAGATTTTTCTTGTCTCTGAAGGTTTGAACCGCTTTAATGCGACAGCCGTAGCCCTATCGATGGCCATATGCAATACATAGCCGTATGTGATCTTTGCTTATTCAATGTCAAACCCGTAATATTTTCTATACAACCGCGGACAATATTTACTATCTGTCAATAGCACAGAATTATATTCTGTGCTATTGACAGATTTATTTCGAATTCTACCTGCGAGACAAACAATCGAAATTACGTTTATCTTGGGCCGCGCAACAGATCTAGCGAATTTAATGAAAAACCCGTAGGACCTAGACCCTCATTTCTCTCTGGTGGATATACAGTCGGAGGAGACGGAGCGGGATCAGGCTCGCCATTATGCAGCCCTGAACGTTCTGAATTAATCCTCGTCATAATCACGGAATTTGATTTTATCCTGGTGTATAGCGCAATTCCGAATTGAATAAGAGGAATTACCCACGCCGGCGTGCCAAACATAGTCAGCAGTGTCGCCCCGAATGGCAAATTTGTTTCCGGATAGTGTTGCCACGCGAGAACGATCGATTCCAAAATTGCCATGGCGAACTGGCCCCACTGGGCCCAATTTATGCTATCGGCCTGCTTGATCGTCGAAGAACCTTGATTTCTCAAATCTCTTACAGTTGTATTTCTTCTTTCTGGGGCAACTTCTCTTGGAGATGCCACAGCAAGACGTTGTTGTGTCTCGGCATCCAGATTAGGCGTTGTATTGACCGTTACCGGCAAGCCTTCGTTCGCCTGAAAAGCAGCGATAGCACCTATCGTTCTAGTACCCCACAGGCCATCTATCTTACCTACTTCAAAATAATTCAGCTCTCGCAATCTTTTCTGTATTTGCTCAACCTCATTATTCGTAAAATTATCCTTGGATTGAACAGATGCTGGACCTTTGGATATATTTTGAGCATCACTCCGATTGAATGGCGTATCGGGCTTTTTCCTCCACCACTCAAACCTCTCTCTCATTTTTGTATCGTAATTATTTTTCTTATAGCCCGCACCGTTGTAAGCTCGCGCCACAGCATCCCATCGATGGGCTCGGAGATCATCGTCGATGCCGTTCGCTTTGAGAAAATTAACGCAAGCTTTTAGGTGATTTTCTTCATCATCCATCATCGCTTCGATGAATTCTTTGATGGAGTCGTATCCTGCCGTCCTATAATTTTCGCCTAATACTTGACACAGACCCCACGAAGCAGATTTTAATGCCGCCGTTTCGTCAATTTCTAGGGCTTTTATAAGCCTGTCATATTGTTCGTTTTCTTTACCATACGGAATCATACCCCATCTCGGAGCAGCTATACCTTGTGCGGCAGCCTCCTTGCGCTTATCTGAAGGGAGATTATGCCAAAAACGATGCGGCTCGAACAATATTATAGGTCTATTTGATGGATCGAAACCATGACCCCGAGACTCAACATCCATAAATGCGTGAAGTTCGTCTTCCCCTACCCCAATAGCCGAACCTATCCAGGGAATATCTCTGTCTTCGAGTCGCTTGGCGTTTCCACGGAAATTTCTGTACTCTTCTGCCTTGGACATCCCAGCCCCCTTTGCGGACAGATTGCTTGGGAGGCCCATTAAATATTAATTTCTTTCTTTGTCGACCTATTTTTCATATATTCAGCAGTTTGACTACCCTATCAGCCATTGCAAAATGGTGCAATTCTACACGCTTATTAACACAAATAATCCGATGTAGTTCAATTGACGTGACTACAATCTAGCACAGACACAGAGTGTTAGCACAAATATATATGATCGTTGCGCGCGTATAGAGTCGATTGGCTTCAGCCGGACGGCCGGTTCAGCTATCGGTCACTTTAGACAGTGGGATATGATCGGAATTTCATCCACACGATGCCAGGGTCGCCGGCACGAGTCGTGCCGGCGACCCTGGCCGTGAACGGTATCTTATTGGAAGCCTTCGCTGCCAAACGTGCGAACAGGAATTATACGCCGCAGCACACGAGTCTTCACCGAATTGAGGCGGTCGCCTTCACCGGCTTCACGAGGTCGAGCAGCCCGCTGCAGCGCGGATCTTCGTGGGCGAGTGTCTTCTTGAGCTTGAGCGGGTCGGTGGTGTGCGCCCGGCCATTGAGGAACACCAGCGTATGACGCTGGGTCAGCGCGGCCAGATCCGAAGCCGGCACGAGGGCGTCCGCTACCGCGGTCGAGCTCCGGCTCTTCTTGCTCGTGGCAGGATCGGTCGTCTCGGTCGTCTGCACCCCGGTGAACGTCCCGAGCGCCTTCGACCAGCGCTCCCGTTCCTCACCCTGCGCAGAGGATAGATTGAACAGCATGATCACCTCGGCGGTGTCGCGCAGGATGGCCGCCCCAGCCTCACCGTAGGCTTCGACCAGCTGGGCCTCTGATTGCCAGAAGGTCCATAAAGATACGCCGTAGCCCGGCAGCTCACCTGCCCCGCGCAGGATCGCGTCGAAACGACCGAGCACGAACGCCTCGTCGACCGCCACCAGCACCCGCTCGGCCACCGGCGTGCGCCGCACCGTGCTGAACAGGCTGGCCAGCAGCCAGCGCACGAAGGGGGCGATCTCGGTGCGTCGCTCGTCGGCCGGGAGGACGATGAACAGGTCGGTATCGCCCGCACACACGGCGTCGAGTGCGAAGGTGTGGTCGGTCACGACCCGCCGCATGCGCGGGTCGAGCAGCCAGCCGAACGCCTGGGCCGCGGTCGAGAGGATATTGGAGCGGGTTTTCTCGTCCTTCGAGCGGAGGATGCCCCGTGCATCCTTAGCGACCTGATCCGTACGCCCCTTCAGTGCGGCCAGCAGCCCCTCTCCACCCTCGCTCACCAGGGTTGCGGCGTCGGCCACTCCGTGCCCGGCCCGGATCATGGCCTGCAGCGCGGCCACGATCAGGATGACGGCGCGGTCGCGGAAGAACGTCCCCGCTTCGCTGGTCCGATCCACCTCCGGGAGTAGCGCGCGGGCCATGCTCTGGAGCTCGAGCACATCCTCGGGATCAAGCCCGAGCAACGGATCCCATCGGTCGAAGCTACCTGAGAGACCAAGTGGATCGAGGACGCGCACAGTCTGGCCAATGGCTTCGCGCCGCCGCCGTGCGGCACGCACGGCGTCACCCTTGGGATCGATGACGACGACCGGGCCAGCCCACGCCCCGGCTTCCGGGAATGCTAGGTTCGGCAAGATGAGACCAGCAGTCTTGCCGGTGCGCGGGGGAGCGATGGTGATCAGGTTGCCCTCGACCGCGATCCTGACGGCGCGGCCAGTGTCCGGGTCGAGCCCGAGTTGGAGCCCCCGGCGCATCCGCGCGAGATCTCGCCGTCCGGCGAAGCGCGCATCGCCGTAGCGCCTCAGGTGGTGGCGCAGAGGCACGAGCCGTCCGCCCATGGCAAGAGGGACCATCAGGACGATCGCCACCACCCCGATCACCAAAAAGGCGGGGAGGCCACCGCCGCTCAGGTTGTTCGTCTGGCCCCGCGCCATGTTCCCGTAGGTCAGGGCCATCTGCAGGACAGTGCCGAGCCACCCGCCCAAGCCGGACCCGGCCGGCGCGAACCAGTCGTAAGGCGTGCCCGGGATGCCGGGCCACACCCGGGAGTCGAAGCCGTGGGTGGCCAGGTACGCAGCTGGATAGCCGATGAAGAAGGTCACCAGCGCCAGCAACAGGACGAGGCCGATACGGCGGGAGAGGTCCAGGCGATACATGCGGGCGCCGTAGCCCGAGATGTCTGATAAAAAGTGTCGCGCGAAGGCTTTTAATCGATAGTTTTTGTAAAAAGATTTTTCATGCTCATACATGAATAACAGCATAATTCACGATTTATAAACTTATAAGAATAACAACTTTTATAAGTTACAGTCAGACCATAGACCCAGAATATGAACTCTCAACCTGACAGCGGCGTAGGCACCCCCCTTGATCTGCAGAATTTTGCTCGGAGGGCAGTTGCTTATTGCATCACGCAGACGGCATCCCGTCATGCTGGACGGCATGTTCTTCTCGGCACCTTTCTCAACACTCGGGATGGATTAGCTGAGGAAGCCCGCTTGGCTAAACTTACGTACGATGAATTATGTAATCTGCATCAGAACGAGAGATTTGACAGATTTCGCGACGCTTTTTTGAATGATGCTAACGATAAATCGGTCCATAACCTTTTTGTTACGTTGAATAATAATTTTCCATCAGAAATAGAAAAACACTTGGAAGATTGTTGGAAATCCGAGGAAGAACGTCTCGCAAGACTTATTGATAATGACACAAACACAGAGAAATCAAATTCAACGGATGCCAATAAGAAAGGAAGATCCTCAATCTTGGAGCATATAATTAATCGTCTGATTCCAAACAAGAGAAAGAACTAACCTAAACTTAACTGGATATTTTCCCCGATCGCCGAGTTGTGTTCATCAATATTTAGGACCCATGAGCAAGCCGGCAAGAACTTGGGTCAGCCGGTCACTGAGCGAAGCGACTGAAGCCACACTGGTGGCCGCGCCGAACAGCGGACGCCGCTGCCGCCGGTCGAGGTGATGCGGCTGTCGGGCGAGCGCCTCCTCCTGCTCACCGCCGGCGTAGTGCCGATCTCCGCGGATAAGCTGTGGTACTACGCCGATCCCGAGTTCCGCGGCCTATTCGTAGACCTAGGGGATAGAACGTCGGGCGCCGTATCGACTTTGCGGCTCCAGTTGGAGCCGCTACCTTGGTCTGATGATCGATGGACCGATTACAGTCACTGCCTCAGACACGGAGCCTGCCGCCTCGGTAGAGCCAGCCGCGAGTATCGTCGTGGCCACCCGCTACGAAGTCGCCCGGGCAGCAGAGCTGTGCGCGCTGCTGCGGGAATGGCCACCCGTCTTCCCCACTGAGATCGGAGCCCCGATCCAGCCGCTGGCGTTAGGCATCCATGATGCGCTCAAAATTCTCACTCGGCCGGAGATCGACGACGCGCAGCTGAAGCAAGCCTTGCGCGGCTACTGCCTCGGCCTCGGCTACCTGCTCGCCCAGGGTCGATCCGGAGCATGGCGGCACGATCTGGCCGGCAATCCGGTGGAGCCAGTGAGCGAGGAGCACCGTCGGACCGCGTGGACGCGGTTCAAGACCGTGAAGGCACACCGGGAGCGGATCCGGGTGACGCGGCGGGTCGCACAGGCGGCGCAGGCCTTCTCCACAGCCTCATCCGTTGACGACCCACGCCCGGAAACGGACGTGCGTCGGTCGCCCGCCTGAGGCGAGCACCAGGGCGAACTGCGCTGCTTTACACCCCGAGCAGGACGCCGGCCGAGCCGGCGACGGTCATGGCCAAGCCGCACACGAAGGCGCCAATCATCGCGTAGGAGAAACCCTTCAGGGCCATCGTTGCACTCCGTTGCTGGCATCGCGAGCCCGGTGTGAGCTCGCCGGATTTGTCTGCAAGTGAGATGCCGGATCGGCCCGTTGTGTGCGGTGCGGCCGGGCACGCAGCGCCGTAGAACGAAATCAACGCACCTAACGAAAGCCGTGCTGATCACTGTCGGCCGTCTAATGCGGGCCCACCATCGCGGTGTGCGCACGGATCCAGTTCGGAGCGAGGATGTCGCCGCTCTGGGTGATGATCCATGGCTTGGCGTTCCGTTCGTCGATAGCCTCGGCCGCAGCCGCCAAGGCGGCGCGCAGTGTCGGGAAGCTGCGTGAATCCGCCATCCGGCTCGGAGGGTCACCGGGCCACAGGGTGAGGTCGGCGGGTTGATCGAGGTCGACGCGCATCATGAGCGTGCTCGGTATGGGGGCGGGGCCGGCGCCTATGCCGGAGGTGCGCCGCGGCCGGAAGGCGGCCGGGCACTGGGCTTCAGGTCAGGCCATGCGCCGACGCGGCTTGCCGGGTACCGACGGTTGTATGGCTGAAAGCGCGACGCCCACGCGCGTCCAACCGGAGCGGTTGTGTCACACGGTCAGCCGCTCCGCCTCATAATTCAGGCGGCGCGCTCGTTCTGGATGGCCTCGATGCGGGCGTGGAAGTGACCGGCATCGATGGAGATCTCCAGGAGCAGGTCCTGGACGGTCGCGAGCTGCTGGCGCAGCTCGTCGTACTTCGTGGTCAGGGCGAGGAGCAGCGCTGGCAAGTCGTCGCTCATGGCATCGGGCGCGGCGCGGCTCCAGAATCGGGAGGCGCGCGTCTATCCGAGCCGCTTCTGAGGTGTCGACCCGGTTTGAGCGATTCGTGCTCAAGCCTCTTCGCCTCCCCGAGCGGTGCGGGCAGAAAAAGCTCAGCTTCGCTGACCGTTCGTCAGAACGTCCGGGCTCAGACCCTCAGCGCATGGCTTTGGCCGCGCCACCACCCTGTCGGATTCTGGGAGGAGCCGCATGGTCGAGGTCGCTCGCTGCCCTTCGGCAGCCCTTCGACGGCTGTTTCATCCTCGAATCTAACAGGACTGGAACTTGAGTATGCGTGGGGTTTGCGGATTTGCACCCTCCCCCCTTGGCCGCCGTGTCCCGCCTTGAGCGCTCCGACCGTCCAAGTGCCATCGGCGGTGCGGTCTTGCGCGCAAGCCTGAGCCAGGCGTTCCACTCAGGCGCGGTGATGCGGAGGATGTTGGTGTCGTTGCGAAAGCCGGTGATGCGCCGCTCCTCGACGGTGAGCAGCCCGAGCTTCCGCGCCTCCCGGACGGCGTTGCGCACGGTGGTTTCAGCCACGCCGACGATCGCCGCGAGGTGGCCAACGGCAAGCCGGCAATCGCCCCGTCGGGTGGTCTCGGCTGCCACCAGCGCCAGCACCGCCTGCTCGGCGAGTGTGAACTGAGCTGCGAGCGCCGGCGGCAGCCGCCCGGAGGCCGCCCAGCGGCGGCGGCGCTCCAGCGACGCGTCCGTGCGCGGACGCGAGCCGACCGCTCTCCTGGGCGCTGCTACGCGATCCTGGAGGACATCCCCTGCCCCACCGACCTGTGACTTCGCCGGGGTCAGCAACTTGTTGAGGCGGGGGTTGGAGGCAGCGACCGTGCGGGCGTCGATCAGCCTGGACAGGCTCTCAGCCTCGGCCTCGGTGAGCTTCCCCTCCCCGTAGGCGCGCCACAGCAGGGCGGTGACCTGAGGCAGTGTGATTCGGCTCGCCGCCTCGATGGCGCGGCGGATCTCGTCTGCAAACATCCCTTCTCGGCCCTCGTCGGGCCACGACAGGTCGTTCCGGGCTGCCGGTTAGGGCGTCCGGTCCACAGGCAAAGCCTCACCGTCGCGAAAGTTGGCGCTTTCGCTTGACGCCCGGGGGCATCTCATGGCTTGTGAGGGGTGGATAGTGGCCTCACAGGCCTTTCGGTTTCGACGGCCCTCCAGTTTGGCGACTGGGGGGCCGTTGGCTTTTCAGGGGTCGACTTGCGGCGGCGTAATCTCCTGATGCCGGCTCACGACTCGCGTACACGATCAGCGCCGGACACGGCATGTCGGCTGGAGCGAACCGTTAAGTCAACGTTGCCACCTCATGATCGCCTCCTCGAAGGAACGGAGCTGGCTGACGAAGGAACGGCAGAAGGGATGATCATTCCGATCGTTCGTAGGGAAATCCTGGTCCGTGCGAATCATTGACGTTCCGCCGGCGCGGTCAGCACGAGATTTCGACCTTTAATCCGGTCGAGGCGAGCAGGCTCGGGCTATCCCTCGAGTGCAACACGACCCCAACAGACCGGTCGGTCCTCGGGAGCCCACCCTCGCCTATCCGGTGTTCTGACGCTCCGCCGTTTGGGCAGCAGCGCTGACCACACTTGGCATCCCAGCAGCTTGAAGGGTGCCATGATCGCGCAGATCCAACGGGTGCTCGAACGTGCCAACTCTGAAGCTGGGAATCAGCCTAACGGATATCTGGTAGCTATCTGGTAGCTGTGAGGCACTTGAAGGCTACCTAGTAGGTCGTAGCTATCAGATAGCTATCTAGTGGCTAGCGGCTACTCCATGATATCCGTTAGCTAGCTGTTAAGCCTCGCATGACGTGGTGAGTGCGGCATCCGAATTCGGAGGAACCATGCCTGTTATAGCCTTTGCCAACCCGAAGGGCGGCTCCGGCAAATCGACCAGTGCGTTGCTGCTAGCGACCGAGCTGGCCGTGAAGGGTGCTTCCGTCACCATCATCGACGCTGACCCGGAGCGTTGGATCAGCCAATGGGCGAAACTACCCGGGAAGCCGGAGAACGTCGCAATCATCAGCGACGTGACGGAAGAGAGCATCGTGGACGCTATCGACAGCGCCGAGCGCGAAGCGGCCTTCGTCATCGTAGACTTAGAGGGTACGGCTAGCTTGCTGGTAGCCAATACCATCGGCATGGCTGACTTGGTGGTGATCCCTACGCAAGGGTCGAGCATGGATGCCAAAGGGGCGGCAAAGACGATCCGCCTCATTCGCAACTCCGAGAAGCTGTCGCGCCGGCGGATCGCTCATGCGGTCCTGCTCACTCGTACCGGCGCGGCCGTCACCTCCCGCGCCCTGCGCAACGTGCAGGAGCAGTTGCAAGCAGGTGGCATCGAAATGTTCGAAACTGCGGTCGTGGAGCGGGCTGCCTTCAAGGACCTGTTCGATTTCGGCGGAACACTATCGGGGCTGGCCGCGGCGCAGACAAGCAACCTCGAAAAGGCCATCCAAAACGCGCGTGAGTTCGCAGGGGAGGTTGTCTCTAAGCTGAAGGCGGCGAGCGCGAGGACTGCAGCGTGATGGCCGGCAAGGAACGCGCTTCTCTCGGCTTCGGCGACGAGCTTGACGACATTGATCCGTCCGCATGGGTCAAACCAAAGCCTAGGGATGACAAGCCTGCCCCCGAGATGACGAGGCAGGCCGCCGAAGCGACCGGCTTCCGTAGCCGAGAACCCACCAAGATGGAGCAGGCGCCGGTGACGCCTCGGCAGCAGCGCCGTCGCCGGACCGGGCGCACCGCCCAGCTAAACCTTAAACTAAAACCAGAGACCATCGAGGCGTTCACCCGCGTCGCGGACACAAATGGCTGGGGACTGGGCGAGGCCTTCGAACGCGCTGTCGTTCTGCTAGAGCAGAACGACACCGTTAAACGATAGCTGATAGCTACCAGCTTATGCCGCGGCTCGGAGGGGCTTAGCGATGGTATCTCTGTTCGCATAAGGGGGAGGATATGGAGCGACCCGGTGCCTTCACGGCTCCTTGGAGTCCAGGTCGCGCCCTTGGAAGGTCCGCTCCCAGGCTGTCGGTGAGGGGGAGGGCTACGACGAGGCCTACGACCTAGTAGGGTGGTTTGCCACGACAGCTCAGACGCCGCCGGCAGGACTTGGCTGGCTGCCGCACCCGGTTTCTCTGACGCCTGTGCCAAGCCCGCGATGTTGCCCGTCACCGCGTTGGTGACCGCCGAAGCCTGCGCGACGTTGCGCACGATCTCCTGCATGGCCGCGCCCTGTTGCTCCACGGTGTCAGCAATCGAGGTCGCCGGACGACGTTTATAGGTGTCTGTATGGCGTATCGCTCTCGCTGAGAGGTTCTGGCGGGCTCGACACCCGCCTCGATACGCCGCCTTCAACACACCGTCGTCCCCCAAGCTCAGGCATAGCTCTAAAGTTGGCAAGTCAGGGACAAGGCATGCCGGTCTGAGAATTCATGTCCGAAGATACGCAGATAGGCAAATTCAAATAGCCATCTATGGTAGACTCACCGGGCTGAGACCCGGTATTCGCTCGGGGTCATGCCGTGCAAAGCCTTGAAACGGCGACAGAAATGCGCCTGATCTACAAAACCGCAACTATAGGCCACCGCCCCGATCGATAAATGAGCGCTACCGGGATCAACTAAGCGCTTGGCCGCTGCTTGCAGCCGACGCTGCCAGATGTAGTCGGATATGTGCCGGCCGCGTTCGTGGAACAACTCCTGGAGCCTTCGCAGCGACATGCCCATCGCGGCTGCAAGGTAAGGCGGATCGAGGTCGTGATCTCCGAGGTTGGCCTCGATAAAGGCCTTGGCGCGCTGGACCACGACAGTACCGTACAAAGGCCGAGGCACATCTTGCGCAAGGCGCTCGGCGATGCTGGCAACGATCAGGTCAAGCGTGATCGAGGCCATACGAGCAATTCCATCTGGCGCGAGTTGATGATTCACCTCGGTCAGCGCGTGGATGAAGCTCGTCGCCAGTTTGGTAGAGGGAAGGTTCGCCCCGATTGTCAGCCCGCTGTAGAGCCGCGTCGAGCCGAGCATGCCCTCAAGGCGTTCTCGTGGCATTTCGACAAACAAGGATTGGCTCTTAATGCGGGTGGCCACCACACACGGCCGCGGGTCAAGCACCAGAATATCGCCGGCGCGCTGCACAGCTTCTCGGCCGTCTTGAAGGCTCGTCGACGCGCCGTACCTCCTGAGGAGCACTGCGACCATGTCGGCCTTGTTGTGGCGTCTGGCGCCAGCCGATGTCGTCTCGCAACGCAGGGCACCCTGCGTGATGCGCGAGAGCTGGAGCGGACCTATCTCCGCAATGTCGAGCTTGGCATGGAAGGGACCTTCACTCAGACAGGTGATCTCAGTCGGTATCAGCCGCTCGTTCAGGAATTCCCGCCAGAGCTTGAACCCTTTTTGGAATGAATGGCCGGAGCTCGAGAAGACTTGTTGCATGGAGAGTGCCCGTGCCCATTGGTTGCGGGTACTGAGTTCAAATTGCTTTTGGCCAATCCTGAGCCGCCTTTACACTGATCTGCTAGAGGCGCAACCGCTCGTTGAGGGGCACGCTACGGAACGAGGCGCGCCGTGATAGTCCGCGGCCGCCGGGGCCCCGGTGTGCGACCTGGGAAGGTCCGCTTCCAAGCTGTCGACGACGTAGAGGCCTACGACCGGTTCGGGTGGTTTCCTGCTCGTCTGGTTCCAGACAGCGCATGCATCGAAGCGGACATGCTGGGACCACTCCCCCCGCTGAAGCTGCGCGCACCAGCCATCGATCGATAGGATCGTCCGTTCACAAGCACGTGCCGGTGTAGCTGCTTGTCACCAATGTAAGCTTATCATTTTCTGCATGCCAATAGATCGCCCACACCAGCTTGCAAGGAAATCCCGGTTGCACGAAGCTTGCCGAATACATTTCAGGTTTGCCAGGATTTTCCCTGAATGGTCCGCCCTGTTTAAATCCGTCCTCGTGGAGCCGCCGTACTAATACTGACTCTGATGATCCAACAGGAAAATTCTCGTTTATACGAGCCTTGAAGGTTTCGTTGGCTTTCTCGAATTCGGCAGGCAATCCCTGTGCGAGGGATGGCAAGAACACGTGCTCAGGACGCTTAAGCCAGTAGCAGACCCCGAGGACCGCAATCAGCCCGATGACCGATGTACCAAGCGAGCGAACGAGAGTGCGTCTTCCCATAGTGGCATCATGGAACGCTCAAGTTCAGGTTTCCAGTCTGACACGCAGTTCCCCGACGGCCGACGAATAGCTGTTTTTGGCAAAGGTCAACGATGGCATGAGCGACTGGCATGGTTCGCTCCCGGAACGGCAGCAGGGGGTGGTTTCCCGCTGGTCCGCTTTCAGGCATCAAGGCTTCGAAGCACACATCCTCGCCGCGCATAGTGACCTCAATAGTAATACATGTTAAGTGACCACAGCGTGCTTTCTTCTGTTCTCAAGGTCAAAGCGCCTAGAGACGCAAGGTCATGCAGAGAGGTTGATAGTGAAGCTTTGGTTGGCCGCGCTTTCATATCTCACTCTTACCGTGTTGCTTTTCGGCGACCCATTGCAGCCGATCGGTCTTGCAACCAGATGGGCTGACCGGCTCGGCATTCCTTTCTGGCGAGTGATCGCCGTTATCTCCGTTGTGGCCTCCACCTTGGTCGTCATGAAGGTCCCCAGAAACATGATCCCTGCCGTCTTGCGGCCGACAGCATTCGTTATCCTTGGCGTTCTTATGCCGACTATAATTGTTGGGTTGCTTGCCGATACGGTTAGGCATCAGACCGTCATTGCCTTTGACGCAGACGAAGTTGAAGAGCATTCCTTCTTCACGTCTATCCGCAAAGCGCCAGAAGATCTTCAATTTTTTCTGCACACGGCGGCGCTTAAGAGCTGCAAGCCTTATGCCTGGAGCTATCGAGCGCTCGAATTCTATGCATTGCCAATGAGAGCAGCTGTGAATGTTTTGCCGCGAGCATGGAGAGAACGATGCGGAATTCGGATCGAGAACCTATATAATTAGGTCTGGTATCTACCTTGTGCCGGATTTGCCGAGAGACCGAGGAATGGCCGCTTTGGGGGAGCGCCGCCGAGCGGCCTAATGGCTGATACGGGTCGAGTGTGGAAGGGCGGCTCGGGGTAGTTTCGCGACGGTCTGCTTCCGAGCAACAAGATGTTGAAGAGGACACCGCACCTCGCCCGCTAAGGTCCTCTCATCAGCCGAAGTCTCATCCCGCGAAAGGGGCTACTGCCCACGCCATGCCGGGCTTCAGATTGTCCTGCGTTCCTGCAATCCACTCAGCTAAAGGCAACAGCCGAAGGCCGTAGGGCTCGGCCATACGCTGCGCCTCCGAAACATACGGTGCATGATCGCCGGGGCAATGGACGACTTGAACAACATGCGTGATGCCACGAGGGCGAGGGTGGTTCTTCGCCCAAGTACCTCCGCCCTGCTGCAAGCCGATAGTCGCAAAGGGCGGCAGTTCCGCGACGGTGATATGGTCACCCGTCACTATGAAGCCGGAGCGCCGCTCCAAGTTTTCGATCAAGCGGTCCGACCAAGTGTGGACCGCCGCCACGTCTGCATCGCTGAAGAGCAGGCGTCCGGCTTTTCGGTTCGCAGCAGCCATACCTTCGGACAGGAGCAGAGCGGTCCAGCCCGAGCAGTCGATGACGGGAGGATGATCGTTCAGCCCGCTCGCCTTGGTTCCCCGCTTGTAGCCCACCTGTCCGGTGTACCGCTCCACGAGCGCCCACATCGCTGCGCCTGTTGCGTCGATCCACGAGGCGTCGTTCATGCGCGAGGGACCTCCTCAGGGCTTCGAAGGTAGTCCAGTGAACGTTACTCAACCAGCCTGATCCATAGGCGTCAGACGAGGGAACAGCGTCCGCTTCCGGGAAGAATTGAGCGCCGTGCAGGCGACCGAGTTGGGTCGCATGCGGAACGTCCGCTTCCGGAGGACGCCGCCGAAGCTCGACTGCGATTTTCAAGCGGCTTGCTCGCGATCCAATTCGGTGACACGGGAAGTCTTCACGGTATCCAAGAAGTTGCCACTCGTCGTCCGTTCGGCAAAGCGGGCTCAGGTCGCTGGTAAGAGCTGGCACGAAGTCGCCCAGCTCCCTCGCGTTAAGTTATCCTTGGTAGCGTTTGTTTGATCGAAGTGATGGCTTGTCCTGCCGATGCGACGAGCCAAGCCGCCATGCGCGCGGCCGTTTCATCTCGGGGATCACGCCACCGAGCGACTTGCGTCTTCGAGCAGGCGTACACCTCATCCGGATCGGTCAGCTGCACCAAACGTCGCTGACGCAGGGCATCTGCGGCGAGGAGTGAACGAGCCAGAGCCACACCGTTACCGTCCGCTGCGGCTTGAAGGGAGCTGCCGATGTCGCGGAAACGGATCGCTTCGCGACCAGGTCTCCCCTTGAGCCACGTCGCCCAGGACCATTCCCGTCCCGTTTCTTCCCCGCGCCGACCCTTCACGAGCAGCGGCAAAGCCGGCCAGTCCTGCCCTGGACGTGCGGCCCTTAGCAGCGCCGGCGCGGCAACGGGGAAGATGCTCTCAGTCGGGAAGGGCAACTCACAGGCCCCATGAGCCATACCTTCGAGGGGCAGCCACAGCAGGGCGAGATCGACCCCGGCACGCGCCGCCTCCGCCGGCGTGTCCCAGGTCACGACCTCGACGGATAGGTCGGCGAAGGCATCGCACAGGGTGGGCAGGCGAGCCGATAGCCACCAAGCCAGGAGAGGCGTGCTGAGGCCTAGGCGGAACACGCGCGCTCCCGATTGCCCCGTGATCCGCCGCCGCATGCCCGCGAGCGCACCCAGCAATGGGGCGAGTTCCTGAGCAAGCTGCGTGCCCGCATCGGTCATGCGCAGGCCCGGATTGAGCCGTTCAAGCAGGGCGACGCCGAAGAAATCCTCCAAGGCCCGTATGCGATGGCTGACGGCGCTCTGGGTCAGGCCCAGCTCGTCACCAGCTACCGTCATACTGCCGTGTCGCAATACGGCCTCGAAGGCGAGAAGACCCGCGAACGGGGGCATGCGGGGTGGAGGCGAGGACACACCGCATTAAATCGTTTCATGCGGCACGGAACAATGCTCATTTGCCGTAACGATGTGGGCTGGCCCATGCATGGCCATGCAGCGCGCCGTCGAACATGCCTGGAACACCCGGAGCCGCCTGACATCAGCCACGATCGGCTTGGCTGCCGCCCTAACGAACTTCGATGTGACGTCGGTCGTGGTCGTCCTGCCGTCGATCGGCACCACTCTCGGCATCCATGTGGCGAGCTGGGCGTGGATCATCGACGCCTACAGCCTCGCTTTCACCGTGACTCTGCTCATCGCGGGCGCTCTGGCTGACCGGTTGGGCCGGCGACGAGCGCTTCTCCTCGGCAACGCCGGGTTCCTCATGGCATCGCTCGCCTGCAGCCTCGCCTGGAACAGCCCGCTGTTTCTTGCCGCTCGAGCGGCACAGGGTGCCGCCGCGGCCTTTCTCGTGACTGGTGGCTTCGCCTCGATCGCGACGGCGTTTCCGGCTCCAGAGGCCCGGACACGCGCATTCGGCATCGTCGGTGTCGCCTCCGGGGTCGCCATGGCGATGGGACCGAGCCTCGGCGGCATCATCGGCGCTGGTCTGGGCTGGCGGTGGATCTTCCTAGCCAACCTGCCATTTTGCATTCTGATCACACTCATGGTGCCGCGCCTCGTGGCCGAGATGCGCGACGATACCGACAAGCCGCTGGACTGGCCCGGGATCGCGATCCTGACCCTGGCGTTGGGGCTTGCCATCGAGGCGATCTTGGAGGCCAGGCACGCGCCGATCCGTCTAGCCATCGGGCTCGCAGCGAGTGCCGGACTGATCGCGTGGTTCGCTGCCCGGCAGCGCCGACAGCTGCGGCCGATGCTCGACCCGATCGTCTTTGCCAGCCGGCCCATGGGCGGCGTGACGCTCCTGTTGCTTGCTGTCTCTGTCGGCTACTGGGCCGTCCTCGTCTACCTCCCCTTGTTCTTAGCTACCGCCTTCGGTTGGGCTACCGGAGCCGCTGGCTTGGCGATGCTGGCTGCAACGCTGCCCATGCTCGTCATCCCGCCCCTCGGCAGCACCCTTGCGCCCCGCCTGGGCTGGCGGCGTCTCTTTGCGGTGGCACTGTCGCTGATCGCGGCCGGCGGGAGCATCCTCGCGCTGTCCGCGCTGAGCGAACCGGCGGGAGCCTATGTGTGTGCCTTTGCCGGAATGGCGTTGATCGGGATGGGGGCTGCGCTATCCCATCCGCAACTCTCCGGAGCCGTCATTGCGCTTGCGCCGCCGGAGGTCAGCGGCATGGCATCTGCCCTGACCATCATAGCGCGGCAGGCGGGCTTTGCGCTCGGTGTCGCCACGCTTGGAGCTCTAACCCCCGTACCCCTCCATGTCAGCGCTTTCGTCTGGCCCTTCGGAGCTGCAGCTGCGGCAGCGGCAGGTGGCGTCCTCGCCTGCCTTCTGTTGCCCTCCCGAATGACCGTCCGCAGCAGACCCTGATATGGACAGAGGCAGCGGCTGTCGTTCGCGTAACGTCGGCTTATGGGACGAGGGGCGCCGAGGCAGCCGGCGGCTGCTTGCGACCCAACCCAGTCGCCTGCATCGCCATGTAGGCTTCCCATGAGCAGCCATGGATTGATTGTCTGGCAACCTCAACTCGGAGTGTTATGTAGAACTGGCTATGGATGATCGATCCCCTGACACGCCTGCTGCTTGGAACATGCGGGATAAGCTATGGCTCTCGGCGATATTGTTCGGAATTCTGTTCTTTGCTATCATAAGTCGCTACGTCTGGGCAATAATAATCGTGCCCACGGATGATGAAGCGTTTCGATTATCAATCCTTGCGTTTGAGCAGGAGCGAAATATAGTCAAAATCAGACGTAGCGAATGCTCAATGACTGGCAGATCCGGATTGGGATGGTCGGTCATTTGCCCTGGCATATATTTCAGTCAGAGCTTAGGGTGTCGCGAAGTCTCTTGGGAGGTCAACGCTTGGGGAACACCAACCGATTTTGACGGCAGAAAAGGCTCTTTCAATACGATTATGGACGAATGCCGTGCCCCAACCCCTTAAGTGATTTAGTTTTCGAAAAGCTCGCAAGCAATCGCATCGGCAACGTCTGCGAATGATGGCCCTTACGCGAAAGCCGACCGTCGCAAATCCATAGAGCCGCCTTTCCGATAGCGACCCGACGCGGTCGTTCACGACCAACGCGGCTGCCCCTATAAGCGGACGAAGCAGAGCCCTGGAGGCCCGCATGCTCGTCGTCCTTGGCGGATTACCCGGCACAGGCAAGACGACCCTGGGAAAGGCCCTCGCGCTCAAGCGTTCCGCCACCTACGTCCGCTTGGACGAGATCGAGCATGCGCTGACCCACCATGCGAAACTCGGCCCCAACATCGGTGCGGCAGGCTACGTGGTGGCCTTCGCCGTGGCCGCGTCGAACCTCAGGCTCGGCGGCCTCGTGATCGCCGACAGCGTCAATCCAGTCCCGGAGAGCCGACAGGGCTGGCGGGACGTGGCGCACGGAGAGACCGCACGCCTCCTCGAAATCGAGGTCATCTGTAGCGATAGGGTCGAACATCGACGCCGTGTCGAAACCAGAACCGCGGACATAGCGGGGTTCACGCTCCCATCTTGGTCATCCGTCATGGGACGCGACTACGTGCCATGGACCTCACCCAGGCTCGTGGTGGACACGGCCCTTCTCACGCCGGATGAGGCGGTCGCTGCGGCGGAAGCAGCCATCGACGGGATTTCGGGAGGGGATACGAGTCCCTCGGCGCAAGGAGCAACATTTTAGACTTCAAGTCGACGCGGCCCCAAATCTACCAGAGGTAGATAGCGGCGCTTAGGTACGGCAACTCTTGGTCGGCATCCTGTCGCTCATTACGGATCACGGATGATTGTATACAAACTCGGTCCCTCAGTAATTCCTTCTTCATACATGAAGCATATTTTATACAATGCAGGTTCCGTTCTCCTCGGATCCTATGGCTAGGCTTCGATTATGTTCGCCCTTTCTGATGCCAAGATCGTCACCAAGCTGACGGTGGCATTCATGTCGTTGTCCGCAGTCACTCTTGGTGTCAGCGCGTTCAGCTACACGCGGTTGGCATCGATCGATCAAAGCAGCGCGCAGGCAGTACATTCGTATGCTGTCCTGCAATCACTCGACGGCGTCATCACTGCAATGGTCAACCAAGAGACCGGTGTACGAGGATACTTGATCGGCGGCGACGCGAAGTTTCTTGCGCCATACAAGGCGGGTCAGACGGCTTTTCGCGAAAATTTTGAGCGCGTGGCGAGCCTGACCTCGGACAATCAAGCTCAGCAGGATCGGCTCGGGACGCTCAAGCGCGCGGCGGAGGCTTGGTCGAACGAGATCGCGGCCAAGGAGATCCACTTCGTCGAGGGCGGAAACCTCGAGAAGGCACAAGCTCTGGAAGCGAGCGGCGCCGGCAAAGCCTCAATGGATGCCCTCCGTGCTGAAGCCGCCGAGATGGCGAAGACCGAGCGCGGTCTGCTCGACCTACGCAGCGCTAGTCAGCGATCGGCCTTTGACACGGCGTATCTCACGAGCATCGCCGGAAGCGTCGCGAGCGTCGTGATCGCGATACTGCTTTCGATCCTGGTATTCGGGATGATCGTTCGCCCGCTCGGGCGTCTCGTCAGCGTGCTGCAGCGCATGGCGCAGGGCGAGATCGACGCTGAGATCAAGGAGGCGGCCCGCGGCGACGAGATCGGCGCCGTTGGCAAGGCGGTCGAGGGCATCAAGGCCATGGTCGCCCGCAAGGCCGCCGAGGAGGCCGAGGTTAAGCGCCGCGCCGACGAGGCCGCCGCCGCCGAGCGCCGCCGCACCATGATCGAACTCGCCGACGGCTTCGAGCGCGCCGTCGGTGGCATCGTCGGCCTGGTCTCGTCCTCGGCCACCGAGCTCCAGGCCACCGCCCAGCAGATGACCGCCACCGCCCAGGAGACCGCATCCCAGTCGACCACCGTGGCCGCGGCCGCCGAGGAGGCGTCGACCAACGTCAACACGGTCGCGGCCGCCGCCGAGGAGCTCGGCTCCTCCGTGCAGGAGATCGGCCGGCAGGTGACCGGCTCGGCCCACCTCGCCCAGGCCGCGGTCGGCGAGGCTGACCAGACCGCCCACCTCGTCCAGGCGCTCAGCCAGAACGCCGCGCGGATCGGCGACATGGTCGGGATGATCTCCGGCATCGCCGGCCAGACCAACCTGCTGGCGCTCAACGCCACGATCGAGGCGGCCCGCGCCGGCGCGGCCGGGCGGGGCTTCGCGGTGGTGGCCTCCGAGGTGAAGGCGCTGGCCGAGCAGACCGCCAAGGCGACCGAGGAGATCGCGCGCCAGATCGGCGAGGTCCAGGGGGTGACCGCGCAGGCGGTGACGGCGATCGGCGGGATCACGGGCCGGATCCGGGAGATCGACAGCGTGGCGACTTCGATCGCGGCGGCCGTCGAGGAGCAGGGCGCGGCGACCCAGGAGATCGTGCGCAACGTGGCCCAGGCCTCGGCGGGGACGAACGAAGTGACGGGCAACATCGCCGGCGTGGCGCAGGCCTCGGAGGAGACGGGGGCGGCGGCCTCGCAGGTCCTGTCGGCGGCCTCGGAGCTGTCGCGGCAATCCGAGCATCTCGGCGCCGAGGTCGCCCGCTTCCTCGCCACCGTCCGGGCCGCCTGAGGTCGCCACGCCCGAGATCCGCGTCCGCCCGGTCCGACGGGAGGACGCGGATCTCGCCGACGCGCGCGTCCCGTCGGCGACGACAATCTCGAGAATCGAGTCTGCCACCCACAGCGCGCAGCAAATCCGCGGCGCGCCAAGCTTGCCGGATCCCGACACGCGGGCAAGGCCGCGATCGACTTGAGCCAGATCAATGATCGGCTGCACGGATACCGGATGCTCGGGCCGTGAAAGATGGCAGGTCGTCTGTCGCTCAGGGCTCGGGTGCCCGGACATCGGGCCGCCGATGCCGTCAGCCCGCGCGGGGAATCCGGTGAGAACGATCGAGAACCGAACGGCGGATATGGTCCCGAACGCGCTCAACATGCTCCTCGGCGTCGCGCTCCTCCTCGCACCGTGGTACTTGAATCTGGGCTACGAGACGGCCGCCGCGCGCAACGCCTTCGTGACCGGGGGCGCCATCACCGTGGTCGCACTCCTGGCCCTCGGCGTGACCTGCGCCTGGGAGGAATACCTCAACGTCGCCCTCGGGCTCTGGGCGGCCATGGCGCCCTGGGTTCTCGGCTTCGCCGACGCGACGGCACCCGTGTGGGTGCACGGCCTGACCGGGCTCGCCGTGGCCGCCCTGGCCGCGTACGCGCTGTGGCGGCTCTTCGTGTCGCCCCAGGCGCGCTCCGTCTGAGGCGCGCCCGTCGCCGCCGCGGCCGCGGGCATCCGGCCGGCACCCGCGACTACGGGATTGCCCTTAAGGGGCGCGCCTTAAGGCTCCGACCGGAATTTCTCCGCCTCCCGCCCGCTGCCAATCTCGTCCCGACCGACGCAGGCGAGGAGCGCAGCGATGAGCACCGAGTTCACGGCACGGACAGCACCGGAGGGGCCCGCAGCCCGTCCCGCTCCCGTCCCGGAGATCGAGGGGAGCACCCTGTTCGCGGGATGCCCCGACGTCGTCGGGACACCGTTCTCCTACGCCCGCGAGGAGGAGATCTACGGAGAGGGCGAGGAGGCCGAGTTCGTCTACAAGGTCCTCAGCGGCGCGGTGCGCACCCACCGGGTCCTGAGCGACGGGCGCCGCCAGATCACGGGCTTCCACCTGCCCGGCGACCTGTTCGGGCTCGGGCAGGGCGAGACCAATCGCCAGACCGCCGAGGCCCTCACCAGCACCAAGGTGCTGATCTTCAAGCGACGACAGGTCGAGCGCGCCGCGACCGGGCGGGCCGAGGTCGCCTGCCGACTCTGGAGCATGGCCACGAGCGACCTGCGACATGCGCAGGACCTGGCGCTCCTGCTCGGACGGCGCTCGGCCCAGGAGCGGGTCGCTGCCTTCCTGCTGGAAGTCGATGACCGCCTCGGCTCCGCCGGCACCTTCGCGCTGCCGATGACCCGCCGCGACATCGCCGACTACCTCGGCCTGACCATCGAGACCGTATCGCGCACCCTCTCGCAGCTGGAGGAGGACGGGGTGTTGCGACGCGACGGCGGCCGACAGGTGTGCCTGCATCGGACCCGGCTGCGCCGGCTCGTCGAGGATTGAGACAGGCGCCGCGGACGCCACCGGGAACGCCGCTGCGGGCTACCGCGTGGTTTCGCGTTGGCTTTCGGGGTGGCTTCGGGGTGGCTTCGGGGTGGCGCCTGCGCGCAGGACGCTGCCTCGGAGACGGTCGCGGACGGCGCCGGCGAGCGGGTGCGGAGACGAAGGGCGTCACCGCCTCTGGAAGCGCGCGATCAAGCCCGGGGCCTCCTCGCGGATCAGCCCGAGAAAATTGTCGATCACCGGGTTCCGGCGCTGATGATGCAGCGCGTAGACGTCCGCCGACAGGAACGGCGGCTTGATCGGCAGGACGACGACGTCCGGATGCCTCGGTCGGCCGACGAATTCTGGGATGATGGCGAGACCGAAGCCCGCCGCGACTAGGTTGATCAGCGACGAGGCCTCGCGGACCTGCTGCGAGATGCTCGGCGTGAACCCGCGCGCGATGCAGGCTTGGTAGATATCCGCCGCGAAGCGCGAGCTCTCGAGGCCGAGCGAGATCAGCGGCTCGCTGCGGAAGACGTCGATCGCGACACTGCGACCGGCGGCGAGGGTGTGCTCGCGCGGCACGGCCACGCAGAGCCGCTCCGGCCACGCCAGGTGGGCGACGAGATCCGGATCCTCGGGGGGGCTGCGGAGGAAGCTGAGATCCGTCCGGTTCGCCTTGAGGGCCGCGATCTGGTCGGCCGGCGCCATCTCGTGGATGCGCACGTCCACCGCCCGGAAGCGCTGCTCGAAGGCCCGGATCAGGCAACCGGCCGGCCCCGCGAGGACGGAACTCGTCATGCCGATGTTGAGGATGCCGGCCGTTCCGGTGCCGATCGTCCGCGCCCGGTCGACGGCGTCGGCGACCTGCGCGAGGACCGCCCGCGCGTTCCCGAGGAAATCCTCGCCCGCCGCGGTCAGGACGACGCGCCGGCTCGAGCGCTCGAACAGGTTGACGCCGATCTCCACCTCGAGATCGCGGATCTGCTGGCTCAGCGGCGGCTGCGACACGCCCAGGCTCTGGGCGGCGGCGGTGAAGCTGAGATGCTCCGCCACCGCGGCGAAGTAGCGAAGATGCCGGAGTTCCATGGGCCGACCCATAGGAATTTCGAATGGATAGAAGCACGGAAGGTCTTTTGCGTCTAGACTCGCGGGGTGGACGTCCTCGACGGCCGGGATCTCGCCGGCCCGTCAGGACCGTCGACAGCGGCGTGTCGCCGAGGCGGGGCCCGGCAGGCGTCCGTCCCGCACCGCGCTCAGGTCCCGCCCGGGTGGATCCCGACGCGCTCCGCGGCGAAACGCTCGCGGAGCCAGGCCGCGGCGGGGCCGCAGGGCCGCTGCTTGTGCCAGACCAGTTCCAGGGCGATCGGCCAGTCGCCCTCATCGAACTGGAGGTCGGGCGTCACGAGGTACGGCGCCGTGAGGGACGCGGCGATGACGTGGTCGGTGACGAAGGCCCAGCCGATCCCGTGCTTCACCATCTCCAAGATGACCCAGTGGCTCTCCACCCACCACACCTCGGCGGCGACCCGCAGACGGCGCTTCTCCGCCCCGTCGCCGCGGGCGGCCACGAGGATCTGGCGGTGGCGCTTCAGCTCCTCCCACGCCACCCGCTCCTTCGCGAGCGGGTGATCGCGGCCGCAGACCAGCTTGAGCGGCACCCAGCCGATGGTCCGGAACCCGAGCTCCGTCGGGAGCCCCTCCTGGCGCCACATCACGCCCAGGTCGGCGGCGCCCGACCGGACCATGCGGCTGACATCCTCCATCAGCGGGAAGAGCAGCTCAAGCTCCACGAAGGGGAAGCACTGGGCGAAGCTGGCGAAGAGGGCGCCGAGGGCGTGCTCGGGGTAGAGCTCGTCGATGGCGACCACCAGCCGGTTCTCGACGCCCTGCTCCAGGCTGCTCGCCACACCGATCAGGTGCTCCCGCCGGTCGAGCACCACGCGCGCCTCCAGCAGCAGCCGCTCGCCCGCCGGGGTCAGCACCGGGTTCCGGCCCGCGCGGCTGAACAGCGCCAGCCCCAGATCCGTCTCGAGGTTGGCCACCTGCGTGCTGACGGCCGACTGCGCCTTCCGCAGCACCCGCGCCGCGCCCGAGAACGACCCGGCCTCGGCCGCCGCCACGAAAGCCTGGAGCTGGTCGAGCGAGACCGCCATCTATCTGATTACCCGATACTTCCTAACTTGTGGATCGCCTTATCGCAGATAGAGAGCGGCCGACCAATCCGCCTCTCGAGAGCGAGACCATGCGCACCACCCGCGACCGCATTCGCCACGCCATCCTGTTCGAGGTGATCGGGCTGCTCCTCATCGTCCCGCTCGGGACCGCGGCCTTCGGCCTGCACGCCGCCGACATGGGCGTGATCGGAATCGGCAGCGCCCTCGTCGCGACGAGCTGGAACTACGTCTACAATCTCGGCTTCGACCGGACGATGCAGCGGCTCGCCGGGCACACGCGCAAGAGCCTCGTCCTGCGGGTCGCCCACGCGGTGCTGTTCGAGGCGGGGCTGCTCCTGATCCTGCTGCCGCCGATCGCGTGGTATCTCGGCATCGGCCTCGTGGAGGCCTTCTTCATGGATCTGGCGATCGCGGCCTTCTACGTGGCCTACGCTTTCGTGTTCAATCTCGCCTACGATCGAACCTTCCCGCTTCCGAGCTGGACCGAGGCTGCCGCCGAGCCGTCCCGCTGACGCTCGCGCCGGCCGCGCGGCGAGACCGCGACGGCGGCGCGGCGGGCGTTCGAGGGTCCGCGGCGCCGCGTGAGGCGCCCGCTATCCCTCCGCGCGGACGAGATCCGTCGTCTCCGGTCCGCGCCGAACCTCCGCGCCCACGGGACCGACGGGTGGCCGGCCCGGCAGGATCAGCGCGGCGAGCGCCTTCTGGAGAAGGTCGGGCCGGACCGGCTTGTGAATCAGAGGGACCCCGCTGTCCAAGGCCTCCCGCATGCGGACGGGCGCGGTGTCGCCGGTGATGAGGATCGCCGGGATCGGCCGTCCCCAATGCTGCCGCAGCGTCGCGATGGCTTCGGCGCCGGTCTGGCCCCTGCGCAGGCGGTAGTCGCAGATCAGCGCGTCCGGCGGCGGCCCCTGCGGCGGCCGTTCGGTGACGTCGGTCGGGTCCTCGAAGGCCCAGCACAGGCAACCCCAGCCGGAGAGGAGCGCCACCATCGCGTCGCGGACGATGGCATCGTCGTCGACGATCAGGATGCGGGCGCCGACCAGGCGGCCGCTCTCCGCGCTGGCGGCCGCGGGCGCGTCGTCGAGCCTCGCGTCCCGCCCGGCATCGAGCGTCCGGGGGACGAGGATGCGGAAGACGCTGCCGCTCCCCACCTTCGATGAGAGGGAGAGCGGGTGATCGAGCGAGGCGGCGATCCCGCGCGCGATCGCGAGTCCCAGCCCCAGACCCTTGTGACGATCGCGCTCCGGATTCCCGAGCTGGTAGAACTCCCGGAAGATGTCCTCGCGCTTGTCGACCGGGATGCCGATCCCGGTGTCGTAGACTTCGATCGACACGCCCGCGCGCCGGCGCCGGCAGCCGATGAGGACGCCGCCGCGCTCGGTGTACCGGATGGCGTTGAGGACGAGATTGCGCAGGACCAGCTCCAGCAGGGCCGGGTCCGAGACGATCGCCAGGTCCGTCTGGGGCGTCCGATAGATCAGGCGCTTGGCGTCGGCCAGCGGCGCCAGCTCGTTCTCGATCTTGTCGAGGAGCGGCTGGAGCTCGAAGGCGCGGGGCCGCGGCGTGATGACTCCGGCCTCCAGGCGCGAGAAGTCCAGAAGCGTGTTGAGCATGTCGGTCGACGCGACGTTCGCGGTCTGGGCGTTCTGCAGGATCCGCCGCTGCGGCGCGGCGAGATCCGTCTGGCTCAGCGCCTGGAGGAAGAGGCCCTGGGCGTGGACCGGCTGGCGCAGGTCGTGGCTGGCCGCCGCGAGGAACTGCGACTTCGCGGTGTTGGCGTGCTCGGCGTCGCGGCGGGCCCGGTGCGCCGCGGCGGTCTCCGCGCGCAGCTGCTCCACGAGGGCCGCGTTCTCGAAGCGGAGCTCGATCGATTCCCGCACGCGGCGGCTGGCGAGCACGACCTGACCGTACTGCCCGACCACGAAGAGGATCGAGCAGATTGCCAGGGCGCGGTAGGGCGCGCCGCCGAGCGACCCTGGCTGTGTCAAAACCCCGAAGGTGGTAGCTTTCCTCTGCACGACCGGAGGATGGCATGGGACGGTTCGTTGTCGGTGCCGAGCGCGATCAGACGACGCTGTTTCCGCCTTGTCTTGAGGACTGGATCGCCGAGGACAATCCTGTCCGCGTCGTCGATGCCTTTGTGGAGGCCCTGGAACTCGGCGCGCTCGGCTTTGCGGGTGTCGATGCGGCACGCACGGGTCGACCGGGCTACCATCCGGCCGCCCTGCTGAAGCTGTACGTCTACGGCTATCTCAACCGGGTCCCGTCAAGCCGACGCCTGGAGCGCGAGGCGGGCCGCAACGTCGAGGTCATGTGGCTGACCG